>JAQXFO010000041.1 GCA_029005135.1 Lachnospiraceae bacterium | reverse complement strand
TTCAACGCAGTACTTCATTCAGGGGCTTGCCTTTGGCCAGCTCATCGGCCAGCTTGTCCAGCCAGCGAATCTTCTTCATCATGGGATCCTCGATACTTTCCACCGACACGCCGCATATCTTGCCTTTGATCAGTTCTGCCCGCGGGTTCATGGCAGGTGCCTGCTCGAAAAACTCCCCATAGGTCATATCCTGATCCACCTGTGTCATATCATATCCGGTCAGCCATGCGATGGCGGCATCCAGTTCTTCCTTCGACCGACCTTTGCGCTCCACTTTCTGAAGCAGCAGTGGATAGATTTTCGAAACCTTCATGTCAAAAATGCTCTGTCGTGCCATAAACCGCTCCTTCTTCATGCAAACCTCTCTGCGATGTCAGGTTTGTGCCCGTCATCCCTATCGCCTTTTGGCATTCCGAATCAAAGCGCTGCCCCTTTCGGGGATCATAAAATCGGCTTATATCAACACCTTCGTGCTTCAAAAGCTGCCGTTTCATGGGTATACCACAGGAAAAGCCGGTAAGATTGCCGTTTGCTCCCACAACTCTGTGACAGGGGATAATGATCGGGATCGGATTGTGCCCTGCCGCGCCGCCAACAGCCTGAGCCGACATGACACCAACGCCTCGTTGCTCGGCGATTCTTTTGGCAAGCTCGCCGTACGTCACCACTTCCCCATAGGGAATATCTGTCAGCATTTTCCACACTGCCTGACGGAACGCACTGCCGCGGGGAGCCAATGGCAATTCCGAGATCTGGGGCCTTTTACCGTCAAAATATCGGTTCAGCCAGTCTTTCACCTCTTGAAATACCGGCAGAGAATCATGGATCAGCAGTTCTCCCGGCGCCGCAGCATCAAAAGGCTGCCGACCCTCTGTCCACAGGCTGACCAGGCTTTTGCCGTCGCTTCCCAGCGTGAGTGTCCCCACCGGCGATGCCGTCGTTGTGATATAGTATGTCATAACGTATGTCTTTTCTTCTCTCACGCCCAGCGGACATGGCTGCCGTTTTCGTCTTTTGTCACGATGAGCTGATCTTCGATCTGCTGTTTCAGTTCTGTGACATGGGAAATGATGCCAATGAGCCGTGAGTCGCCGGCCATTGCTTTCAGAACACGGATGGCTTCCCGGCGCGAGTTGTCGTCCAGAGAGCCGAAGCCTTCATCGATAAACATAATATCAAGGTTGATCGAAGCCGCACTGTCACGGATCTGATCGGCCATTCCCATCGCCAGAGCCAGGGCTGCCATGAAAGATTCACCGCCGGACAGCGTCCTGACCTCGCGTTCCTGATCGGTGATGTAGGAATACACCATCAGATCCAGACCGCGGTTCTTCCCCTGACCGGCCTCCGCCTCGGTCATCATTCTGAGTTCAAACTGGCCGCCGGACATTTTCCGGAAACGCCGGTTGGCCGCATAAAGAATGCGCTGCAGGTAATAACGCTGAACAAAGGTCTCAAGGCTCATGCGCTCACCCGTATTTTTGCCGCTTAAGCGATTGAGCAGCTTGCCCAGTCTGTCGGCCTTCTCCGCCGCGGCACCGCGCTCTTCCCGACGTCGTGCAAGGGTCTGCAGGACGTTCTTATTCTGTCTGTATTGATTACTCAGTGTTTCGCGCGTCTTTTCCTCCGACTTATAGTTCTCTTCGGCCTGCCCGTAAGCCTCTGTCAGCGCCGTCATATCCGGTTCGGGACGCCCGGCTATCAGGTCCTCCGCCGCTGCCAGCGAGGTTTTCGCCTTATCCCGTTTTCTGCGATAAGCCTCCAGAGAAGCCTGAAGTTCTTCGGCTTTCTCCCGGCGATACTGCGCCGTCAACTCTTTCCAGTCTGCCTCATCAAGGCCGTTCGTCTTCATGACTTCCCGGTAAGCCTCTTCCTTTTGACGGCAGTTTTCCTTTAAGCCCGGCAGCTCCTGCCGATACTTGTCGATACGCGCCGCAGTCCGGTCTTTCTCTTCCCTGGCAACTCTGGCCTTATCATCCGCCGCTTTTTTCTCTTTATCAGCTTCCTCGACGGCCCGGCGTGCTGCCCGGGAGGCCGCTTCAGCCTCTTCTCTGGTGGTATAGGTCAGCTGCTGACAGAAGGTCTTCTTTGTCGTCAGCACGTTTTCCAACTCCTGGCGGCAGGTCTGTAAAGCCGCTGTTTTCGCTTCGCTTTCTTTTGTCAGGCGTGCCTTCTCTTCATCGGCCGCCTGGAGCGTGCAGCGCACACGGGAAAGTTCGTCAAGCCGCGCCTTCAGCTGCCGCTCTTCTTCGCTAAGAGATGCCGTTCTGGCGTCAAGCGCTGTCTTTATCTCATCTATCTCTGTCCTCAGACCGGTGATGGCAGCATCGATCCCGGCAGGATCTGACGTGATTACCGGCGTCCGGAGCTCCGGTGACTCTTCTCCTCTGAGTTTGCAGCCCAGGTCGTCGACCTGTTTTCGGCACGAGCGAAGTTCCTCCTCCTGCCTGGTCTTGAGAGTATTGGCTGCCTCCGCTTTTTCCTGTCGGATCCTGTCACTCTCGGATGCCCGCTGCCCGAGGGCCTCCACCGTTTCCCGGGTCAGGCCGTCATGGTCTCCCCGCAAACGGCAGGGCTGGGGATGCTCCCGCGAACCGCAGACGGGGCAGGGCTCACCGGCTCTCAGTTCCCGCGCCAGAACACCGGCCTGAATATCCAGAAAAGCCGTCCTGGCCTCTTCATACGCGGCCTGTTTTTCCCGGTAATCGTCCTGCGCCTTCCGATAATCCTCCGTTGCCTTATGCCGTTCTTTCCCGGTCTTCACAAGCGTCTGATACAAACTGTCCGTATCCCGCCAGGAACTCCTCATATCGTCTGACATCTTCTGACGATGCGCCAGATCTGTCTGCTGCGCTTCGGCCCCGGCCAGCGTCTCCAGCTGTGCCTTCGCAAGCGTCACCTTGTCTTCATGCTCCGCCAGCGCCTTTTTCGCCGCCTCGGCATTGTCTTCGGCGACAGCCTGACGTGCCGACAGCTCACGGCCTTCCTTCTCCGCTGCCGCAATCTTCTCGAAGAGCTCCTCCGCGTTCCGTACCCGGGTTTGCACAGCGGTACTGTCTTCTCTTATCCTGTTCGTTTCAAGGGCCGCGGCTTCGGCCTGTTTCTCAGCTTCACGGCAGACCTCTTCCAGTCCCGGCAGCCGGCTGTTTTCCAGCCGAAGCCCATCTTCGGCTTTCGCCAGTGTGGTTTCGGCTTCCTGCAGGGGGTCCGCGGCGGCTTTGATCCGATAAGCCGCCGTAATGCGGTCGATCAGTTTTTCTGCCCCGGCCATGGCATCCGCTTCCTTCGCACAGGCCTCCAGCACCTGAAGCGCTTCTGCCTTCCGGCTGTAAGCATTTTGAAGAACGGTCGCCGTATTAAGGGCATCCCTCGCCTCGTTGCGTTTCCGGTCAGCTTCGCGGCTGCGGCCTTCAGCCCTTCGCACCTCTTCCTCAAGCGCCGTGCAAAGCTCCGCCGTGCCGTCGCAGAGGGCTTCCAGATCCGGCATAGTAAAGCTTTTCAGCAGTTTGTCTTTTCTTTCGGCAAGAGCGATTTCCCTGTCCGAATTCCCCGTCAGCGCCAGGCGGCTGATGTCCTCACGGCAAAGGGCCTGCAGTGTTTCCAGTGCCTGCTTCTGCGCTTTGTGCCTGGCCCCGAGTTCCGTGACGATATCGTCATAGATGCCTGTGTTAAAAAGCTTCCGGAAGATCGCCTGCTTGGTTTTCGTATCGGCCCTGAGCATTTCCAGAAACTCACCCTGGGCGATCATGGCGACCTGACGGAACTGCGCTTTCGTCAGACCCACGATACCTTCTATCACAGCGTCTGTCTTCTTTTCGCGGCAAACAGTCCCATCGGGCAGCGTCAGTGTCACCTTCTCGCCTTCGTCCTGCGGCGAGGCGCCTCTTTTTTTGGCTGAACGGAAATGTCTGGGTTCCCGCCGCACGGTATAGATCACAGGCTCGCCGCCGCGCATTTCCGAAAACGTCAGTTCCACATAGGGCGTCACATCCAGGCCGGCAAACTGGCTCTGCAGTTCCGCGCCGTCCTTTTTGTTGCTGCCGGAGCTGGCTTCCCCGTAAAGTGCAAACGCGATGGCGTCAAAAATGGTGGATTTACCGGATCCGGTATCCCCCGAGATCAGAAAAAGGTTCTGCTCCGGTTTTGTAAAATCGATGACGGTCTTCTTGCCATAAGACCCGAAGGCCTGCATCGTTAATGTCAAAGGTCTCATGTCTGCTTCTCCTTCACCGTATTGATCACATCCTGAAGCAGTGCGCTGTCCTCCTCCGACATATCTCCCAGGAAGGCCCGGCACAGCGCATACGCATCCATCGGCACATCGGGACAGGACGCCGTCTTTTCAGCGGTATCAAGACGGCTTACGTACCGGATCTCCAGAAGATTGGGAAAGGCGGCCCGAAGCCGGTCCCGCCCATCGATCATGTTGGCACTGTCGGCGTCTGTCACTTCGGCCGTGACATAATCATCGCAGGCCCTGCTGAGAACTTCCTCCAGCGTTCCCGTGATGCGCCGGATTTCTCTCAGAGGTATCAGCGGGAGAACCCGTGAGGTGACACAGCCCTTTTCTCCCAGCGTGACTTCAAGTATGCCTTTCTCCTGGCCCGCCTCGCTGACCGAACAGGCCAGAGGCGTGCCGCAGTAGCGGTAAGCCCCATTTCCCACGGTCATCCGCTTGTGAATGTGGCCAAGGGCAGCATAATCAAAAGGTGCCAGACAATCGGTGCCGACGGCATCGATATTGCCCACGGTCACGATCTCGGAATCGGCTCTTTCCACATCATCAGCCTTTTCTCCCAACGGCAGATAAAACTGGTGGCTCACCAGCACATTGCGTTCCCGCACATCGATATTCTCCCGGGCGATCAGGCGCCGCAGGCTCTCATCGTAGGAAAGGAGAAGACCATCCGGCCTCATACCGACGATATCCTTGACCCAGGACGGTTTGACAAAGGGCAGCAGATAGACATTGACCGGCCCGTACTCATCGGTAAGGACGACTTTTTCGACATGCTCCTCCCGGTTCATGGGCGGCAGGCCGATCATATGGATACCGCCGCGCTTCAAAAGATCGCGGAAGGCATTGACACGGTCGGCGCTGTCATGGTTGCCGCTGATGATCATGATCGCGGCCTCCGGGATTGTTTCCGTAAGGCGTGTCACAAAGCGGTCGAATAAGGTCACGGCTTCCGCCGGCGGAATAGCCCTGTCATAGATATCACCGGCGATCACGACCGCATCCGGCCGTTCTCTTCCCGCCAGTGTCACGATGCTGTCAAGAATATAAGCCTGATCCTCCGACAAATCTTTATTGATAAGCTTGAGTCCCAGATGAAGGTCGGACAGATGGAATATTTTCATGATTGCCTCCTGACAATATCAATTAGTTACATTCTACACAATTTCCGGGATGAAGCCTACTGAGAAAGCAGGCTTCTCATCTTCAACAGTTCTGGAAAAGCTCTGCAGCAGGGGAGAAACATACTGCTTATCTGTTCCGTCTTTAGCCGTGTCATTCAGAAGAACGGACATGCTGGCTAAAACACCAATGGCACCATCACTGAAGTTTTCTTCATATGCGCTGAAACGGAAAGGCTCATCGTCTTCGGATGGATCCTGCTCATATATGAAATTCAAAACCTTGAGAACACCCTCGACATCATCTGACGGAGCATTCACACCTATTTTTTAGCAATGTCAGCCGTTTCTTTTTCCTCCTTCAGCTCGTTATAGACCTTACAAATTCCCTGCATAGACTTAACGGAAATCCGGGGAACTGCTCGTCAAACTGTTCCTGTTCCGACAAATTCATCAATGCCCCTTCCGTTATCGTTTCATCATAAGGATCTTTTGCCCAACCTTTAAAGACATCTCCATCAGCACCTACAAGACCCTGCCTGCGGCAAATCTCATATACCACACTGTCACGTGTACCTGTAGTTCCAATCTCCTCAAAAAATGCCTGAACATTCAGAATAAACTCAGGGTAGAATCTTTGATAATTCAAAATATACTGAACCCCGCTCGGTTCTTTTAAGGTCTTCACGATGCTGTAAACATAATCCTCAGCCGCCTCTACCTGGATCAATCCCTGGTTTTCTCCCAGGAACTGCCGTATTCCTGAAATCAATGATTCCTTTGTACGGGGAAGTGATTTTGATTCATCTATAGGAAAAATCAGTGCAAAGCACATGGCGTTACCCGTCTGTACCATATATGGAACGGAATCTGCAGGATCATCCGGCATGGAATCAACCTTCTGATAGTATTCCGGGATAGAAATTGTTATTCCGTTGATTGTTACATTCTGATTTTTCATGATCATGCTCCTTACTCTTTCGGTAATACCTCAAACAAATCTGCCGGATATGATTTTGCTTTCCCGTCGCCCTCCTTCTCAATAAGGCACTCCGGATTCACATAGCAGAGCACGCCCTTAGGAAGAACATACAGCACGGTTCCCTCAGCGGTATCGCCGATCTTATCATAGAGGCGGCCTGCGCTGTAGCTTTCACCGGCTACCGTATAAGGGCTGTTGGCAACATATCCCACATGTCCAAGTCCTTCCAGTTCGACTTTGATCGCTTCGGCATCAACTTCGTTGTCCGGTTCCTTCACAAGACGGACCGACATTTTCGGCTCGAAAAATTCCTGGCCATAGTGATGATTTGTACCCGTAATGGTGAAGTAGATTCTGCTCATGACACATCCTCCTGTTCTTTCTCTCAGATTACACTGTCATTATAGCGGAGGATGTGTCCCAAAGTTCCGACTTGGTTCACACCTTGCGGCGCTTTAATTGCTTTTTAAACGCTTGATTTCGCTTGCAACTACGATTGCAAACTAGCAACTGCTTTTGTATTTAAAGATGGAACCTGGATTTTCCGGCACTTCCGTTAGCATGACTTTCTCATTTGACCGATACAGAAGCGAAAAATGACACACCCTTTTTCCCGTACATGCAAGAGCAGCTGCGCCTCGCAATCAAGGTCCGCAGCTGCTCTCTTTTTCATTTATTCTGTTTACCGATACTGCCTTTTCACCGCATTGCCTTTTTCTGCATTGACCGGCTTAACTTTGGCTTAAAGGCTGAATTATTCTTTGTTCTGCCCGTCACTGACAGACTGTTTTAGTACAGTTTCGCGCCTGCCGGGATGTGCGGATCCACCATCAGGAGATGGAGTCTTTCCTCGTCGCCTTCCTTGTGAACGGCACTGATCAGCATACCACAGGAGTCTATGCCCATCATGGGACGCGGCGGCAGGTTGGTGATGGCGATGCAGGTCTTGCCCACCAGTTCTTCCGGCTCGTAATAGTCATGGATACCGCTCAGGATCACGCGGTCGGTGCCCGTGCCGTCGTCCAGGACAAACTTCAGGAGCTTTTTGGATTTCTTTACAGCTTCACAGGCTTTAACCTTCACCGCCCGGAAATCGGAACGGCTGAACGTCTCGAAATCGACATAATCGGCAAAGAGCGGTTCGATCTCCACACGACTGAAGTCGATGGTCTCGGCCGGCGCCGCTTCGGCGGCAGCCCCGTCGGCAGCAGCGGCTGTCTCTTCGGCTGCTTTGCCGGCTTCTCTTGCCTGAGCCGCGTTATTGGCTTCGTTCTTTGCTGCGCCCTGGGACTTCATTGTCGGGAAGAGCAGAACATCCCGGATGGCCTGGCTGTCGGTCAGCAGCATAACAAGACGGTCGATGCCGTAGCCGATACCGCCTGTCGGCGGCATACCGATCTCCAGCGCATTGAGGAAGTCCTCATCCGTATGCTGGGCTTCGTCGTCGCCGGCAGCCGCGTTGGCATCCTGCTGGGCAAAGCGTTCTCTCTGGTCGATCGGGTCATTAAGCTCGGAGTAGGCGTTGCACATTTCCCAGGTATTGATGAAGAGCTCGAATCTCTCGACCTTATCCGGGTCGGAGGGTTTCTTCTTCGTCAGCGGGGAGATCGCCACCGGATGATCCATGATGAAGGTCGGCTGGATCAGCTTCTCTTCGCAGTATTCTTCAAAGAAGAGGTTGATGATGTCGCCCTTGGTGTGGCGTTCTTCGTACTCGATGTGATGCTCGCGGGCCAGGGCCTTGGCTTCCTCATCGGTGGCCACGGCGTCGAAATCAATGCCGGCATAGGTCTTGATGGCCTCGTTCATCGTCATGCGGGCAAAGGGCCGGCCGAAGTCGATCTCGATGCCGTTGTAGCTGAATCTGGTGCTGCCCAGCACCTTTTCGGCCAGATAGCGGAACATGCTTTCGGTCAGTTCCATCATGCCTTCGTAATCGGTGTAGGCCTGGTAGAGCTCCATCAGCGTGAATTCCGGGTTGTGGCGTGTGTCGACGCCTTCATTTCTGTAGACACGGCCGATCTCGTACACGCGCTCCATGCCGCCGACGATCAGCCGCTTCAGATACAGCTCAAGGGAAATGCGCAGCTTCACGTCCTCGTTGAGGGCGTTGTAATGGGTCTCGAAGGGACGGGCCGCGGCGCCGCCGGCATTGCTGACCAACGTCGGTGTCTCCACCTCGATGAAATCACGCCCCTCCAGGAAACGGCGGATCTCCCGGATGATCTGGGAGCGCTTCAGGAAGACATCCATAGATTCACGGTTCATGATCAGATCGACATAGCGCTGACGATAGCGCATATCGGTGTTGGTCAGGCCATGGAACTTCTCCGGCAGGACCTGCAGGCTCTTCGTCAGAAGGGTCATGGACTCGGCATGGACGGAGATCTCACCGGTCTTGGTGCGGAAGGCAAAGCCCTTCACGCCGTAGATATCGCCGATATCGGACTTCTTGAAATCGGCGTAGGCGTCCTCGCCGATGGCATCGCGGGCCACATAGACCTGGATATTACCCTGAAGATCCTGGATGTTGCAGAAGGAGGCCTTCCCCATGACGCGCTTGAACATCATACGGCCGGCGATCGAGACCTCGATCGGCTGCGTGTCCATGATGGCACGTCTCTCATTGTAATCGTTGTTGATCGCCGCTCTCTTCTCCGCTTCGTCCAGACCTTCCACGGACACCGGCGGACGATCGCCCAGGACGGCCATCTCATGGCTGTCATAGAGCGCCTTCACCTCGGCCGAATGATGTGTCTGGTCGAATTTTGTGATCTGAAAAGGATCACGGCCGGCCGCCTGCAGTGCCGCCAGCTTTTCCCGACGGTTTCTGAGGATCTGATTCAGATCCTGTTCCTGGTCACCGGCTTTGTTGTTCTGATTTCCCATGCTTTCCCTCTTCTTTTGTCTCTTGTTATTCAGAAAAGAGTTCCTCGTGATTGAGGAACTCTTAAGATTCAGACGTTACGCGTAATTTTCAGAACCTTGTAGCTGACCGGCCCGCTCGGCAGATCCACCACAACGACTTCGTTCTTCTTAGCACCCATCAGAGCCCGTCCTACGGGGGATTCGTTGGAGATCATCCCCTTCAGGCTGTTGACTTCCGTGGAACCGACGATATCATATTCCAGTTCTTCATCATATTCCATGTCCAGCAGCCGGACTTTGCAGCCGACATTGACGGATTTTGTGCTGGCTTCGCTTTCAACGACGACTTCAGCATTTTTCAGGATCTCTTCGAGTTCTTCGATACGGGCCTCGATATCGCGCTGTTCATCCTTGGCGGCATCGTATTCGGCATTCTCGGAAATATCGCCCTGTTCTCTGGCTTCCTTGATCTTCTGGGAAACTTCGTGGCGTTTGTTGACTTTCAGATCGTTAAGTTCGTTTTCAAGCTTCTGAAGACCGGTATACGTTAAAATGTTTTTCTTTTTTTCTACAGCCATAGTGCTCAAAACCTCCACTCTTGATCCGCTTTATGCCGGCCGACCGGCGGTGCGGATATGCTATAAGAGTATATTCATAGCGATTATAGTGAAGTGTTATAGAAAAGTCAACTACCGTGTCTCATCTATGCTGTCTACGATCCGATTGATCTCTTCCAGTGAATTGGCCTGATTGATAAGACTCCTCAGATGAGCTGCCCCGGTGATACCGGTGGCGTACCAGGCGATGTGCTTCCGCATCTGCAGGACACCGAAATGGTCCCCCTTGGCTTCGATCTGCATCGCCGCATGACGCTTCATCATGGCCTTGCGCTCAGCGATCGTCGGTTCTTTGCCGGAGAAGATCCAGGGATTGCCTCTGGCCCCCCGGCCGATCATCACGCCGTCACAGCCGGTCTCCGCCATCCGGCGGTCGGCCTCTTCGCGGCTCAGGATATCGCCGTTGCCGATAACAGGCACCGATACCGCCGCCTTCACCCGACGGATCACCTCCCAGTCGGCCCGGCCTTCATAGTATTGTTCCCGGGTACGGCCGTGCACGATGATGGCATCGGCTCCCGCGTCTTCCAGATATTTCGCCAGCTCCGGTGCGTTGATCTCCCGGTCGTTGAAGCCGGCACGGATCTTGACCGTGACCGGCCGGTCCGTGACTCTGACCGCCGCCCGGACAATGGCGGCCGCTTTCTTCGGATCCCGCATCAGTGCCGAACCCTCACCGTTTTTGACAATCTTAGGCATCGGACAGCCCATATTGATGTCCAGCACATCAAAGGGCCTGGCCGCCAGGGCCTCCGCCGCCAGGGCAATGGTCTCGGGATCGGGGCCAAAGAGCTGCATCGACACCGGATGCTCCCGGGGACTGATGTCGACGAAGGCCTCTGTCTTTTTGTTATGGTATTTGATCGCGTTGGCGCTGACCATTTCCATGCAGACAAGAGAAGCCCCTTCCTCGTGACACAGCACGCGGAAGGGCTTATCGGAGACACCGGCCATCGGCGCCAGCATATACGGTCCCGTCAAGGTCAGGGAACCTATCTTCATGACAGTGCTTCTCCTTTGTATACCAGCTTGTAGTACAGCGTCAGCTGCTGAAGCAGCTCGGCTTTGTCGCGCTGCATCCGGCGTATCAGAAGGCCGCTGCCGATCTCGTCGAACCGGCCGTCGGCCTCCGCCGCCTGCACGTTGAAGATCAGCTCGTCATCGGGCGTGAACTCCAGCGTCAGCACGCCGCCCACATCCTCGGTGTAGGTCACGCACATGATCTGCAGTTCCTCTTTCACGGCTTTCGGCAGCCGGGAAAAGTCCGGATTCAGATAGTATTTCTGATTATAATAGGAAGCGCCGCACAGGACGACATTGTCTTCCGAAGCCATATCTCACCTCATAACACCGCCATGATCTTGTCCAGAAGCGTCAGCCCCAGCACGATCGCCAACAGGGCAAAGATGTAGGCGCGGCTTTTCTTTTCCGATAAATAATATGTCGTCAGAAGAACATTGAGGAGGAAGCCGACGCCGTGGAGCAGGAAGGACAGCCACAGGGAATACTCCGCCGTGAAGCACATCACACCCACACCGCCTATGATCAGCAGGCACAGTACGATCGTCAGGATCTTGAATACGATGACTGACGCTTCCTCTTCATGCTTTTCCATAGCTTATCCTCGTGATCAGACCGGATCGCTCAGGGTGGCCAGCATCACCGCTTTGATCGTATGCATGCGGTTTTCGGCTTCGTCGAAGACATGGGACTGTGCGGATTCGAAGACCTCGTCCGTGACCTCCATGTCATCGATGCCGAAGCGCTCGCTCATCTCCTTGCCGATCTTTGTCTTCAGATCGTGGAAGGAGGGCAGGCAGTGCAGGAAGATGGCCTTCTCACCGGCTTTGGCCATCACGTCGGCCGTCACCTTGTAGGGGGTCAGTTCGCGGATGCGTTCTTCCCAGACCTCGTCCGGCTCGCCCATAGAGACCCAGACGTCGGTGTAGATGACATCGGCGCCCTTGACGGCGGCATCGATGTCCTCGGTCAGCGTGATCGTGGCGCCGCTTTCGGCGGCATAGGCTTCACACTGCGCCACCAGGGCCGCGTTCGGGAAATACTTCTTCGGGGCACAGGCCACAAAATGCATGCCCAGCTTGGCGCAGGCCACCATCAGGGAGTTGCCCATGTTGTAGCGGGCATCACCCATGTAAACAAATTTGATGCCCTTCAGATAACCGAAATGCTCACGAACCGTCAGCATATCGGCCAGCATCTGGGTCGGATGGTATTCGTTCGTCAGACCGTTCCAGACCGGCACGCCGGCATAGCGGGCCAGTTCTTCGACGATCTCCTGGCCGAAGCCGCGGTACTCGATGCCCTCGTACATTCTGCCCAGAACACGGGCGGTGTCGGCGATGCTCTCCTTTTTGCCGATCTGGGAGCCGCTCGGATCCAGATAGGTGGTGCCCATGCCCAGGTCGTGGGCGGCCACTTCGAAGGCGCAGCGGGTACGGGTGCTGGTCTTTTCAAAGATCAGGGCCACATTCCGGCCGCGGAGCGTATCCACGGGGATGCCCTTTTTCTTCTTATCTTTAAGATCGGCAGCCAGATCCAGCAGATAGAGGATCTCTTCCTGCGTATAATCCTTGAGTGTCAGAAAATGACGTCCTTTGAGATTCATATGTGTCTCCTTTTATCTATCATGTCACAAAATGCCGCCGGCCGGCTGTCATCGCTTTGGCCGGATCCGGGGCATCGGGCTTCTCAGGCTCGTTTCCGGGCGGCTTCGTACATCAGTATCCCCGCCGCCATCGCCGCATTGAGAGATTCGATCCGTCCCTTCATCGGGATGCGGATCGGACAGTCGCAGGCCGCCTGCAGGCGGTCACTCAGGCCCCGGCTTTCATTGCCGATAAAAAAGGCGGTGCCGCCGGTATAATCCGGCTCCAGATAGCTGACGCTGCCGTCCAGAGCCGCGGCGTAGGTCACGATGCCCTTTTCCCGGAAGGCCGCCAGCAGGGCTTCCATGTCATCGACCACCGCATGAGGCACCCGGTACACGGAGCCCATGGTGGAACGGATTGTCTTAGGATTGTAGATATCCACCGCCGCCGCTGTCAGGAAGACACCGTCCACTCCCGCCGCCTCGGCCGTGCGCAGGATCGTGCCCGCGTTGCCGGGGTCCTGCAGATCCTCCAGCACCAGAATCAGGGGCGACGGCTTTGTCAGGATGTCCTCCACGGTCCAGGTCCCGGCATGCAGGACCATCAGGATCCCCTGAGGGGTTCGGGTATCCGACAGACTCTCGTAGCGGCTGTCGGACAGCACCGTCAGGCGCTTCTTCATTCCCTCTTCCCCGAGCTTCTCCCGGATCAGCGCCGCCATGGCGGGATCGTTCACCACGCTCTCCGAGACGCACAGCTGCGCAATCAGGCCTCCCGGTGCCTCTCTGAACATCTTTTTCCCTTCAGCAGTAAAAAGGCCCGACGTACGGCGGGCCTTTGCACTTTTCTGGAGTTCTTTAATCTCTTTGACAGAAAGCATTATGCGATCGGTTTCAGATAGTTATGAGAGAGATCGACGGCGATCTCACACTGATACTCGGAAATGCCCTTGGTCATGGCTAAAGCTTCATCGATATCGTAATCGACGAATTCGCCGTCCTTATAGCCGACGACCCGGCGGGTCTTGCCCTGAAGCAGCAGGTCCACCGCCATGCAGCCCATGGTGGAGGCGTAGACGCGGTCCTTGGCCGTCGGTGAGCCGCCGCGCTGCATGTGGCCCAGGATCGTGGCGCGGGTCTCGATACCGGTCGCCGCTTCGATACGGCGGGCCATACTGGCGGAATGCCCGATGCCTTCGGCGTTGACAACGATGTGATGGGTCTTGCCGTAGCGCCGGTTTTCCAGAATATTGTCGATGATCTTCTGTTCGTCGTAATCGTATTTTTCCGGAAGCAGGATGTCCTCCGCGCCGTTGGCGATACCGCACCACAGAGCGATGTAGCCGGCATCACGGCCCATAACCTCGATGATAGAGCACCGCTCGTGGGACGAAGAGGTGTCGCGCACCTTATCGATGGCCTGCATGGCGGTGTTGACCGCCGTATCGAAACCGATCGTGTATTCCGTGCAGCTGATATCCAGGTCAATGGTGCCCGGCAGACCGATCACGTTGATGCCGTGGTTGGCCAGCTTGCCGGCGCCGCGGTAGGAACCGTCGCCGCCGATGACGACCAGACCTTCGATACCGTGACGGCGGCAGGTCTCAACAGCTCTCAGAACGCCCTCCTCCGTCTTCATCTCCGGGCAGCGGGCGGTGTAGAGAATCGTGCCGCCGCGTTCAATAATATCGGAAACATCCTTCGGCCCCAGGTCCTTGACTTCGTCATTGATCAGACCGTCGTAACCGCGCAGGATCCCTTTTACCTGAAGTCCGTGTGACAAGCCGCGTCTGACGACAGCTCTCACAGCCGCGTTCATGCCCGGTGCGTCGCCGCCGCTGGTCAGAACGCCGATGGTTTTCAGTTTCTGTGCCATGTGTTTATCCCCCTGTAACACAACAAAAAGCCTTAAAACATACCGTTAATTCTAAAGCAACACCCTTTATTTTTCAACACGTTTTTCGCGTACGGCGACTTTGTCGCCCCCGAAGGCCGCTGCCAGTGTACCGGTCAGGGCCGCCGTCACCTTGACGCGGACACCGGCCAGGCGCTTCATCATCCTGGGATTGCGGAGGTAGACCACCACCGTGTCGTCGCCGGGGGTCCCGTTCTGGTCGATCAGCGACCTCAGCCGGGCTTCGCCCTCGGCAAAAGCTTCCCGGTTATCAAAGGCGATCCACAGTTCCTTCGGCCTGTCGTCAAATAGTGTGAGCTTATCCAGGATCAGCTTACTGGCTTTGTCGTCCTCAGCGGATACCCGGCCCTCGATGAAGACGCGGGCGTCCTCCTCCAGAAGCCGGCCGTACTGCTCGTAGAGTTTCGGGAAGACCAGCACCTCAACGGAACCCACCAGGTCCTCCACGGTGATAAAGGCCATCACCTTGTTGTTTTTCGTATATTTGATCGTCTTGCCGGTGATCATGCCGCCGATGATCTGGCGGCTCTCGGCGGCGACCTTCGGCTCGCCCGTCGTTTCCTCCGGCTGGAAGTCCGTCGACAGAGCGGAAATACCCCGGCGCCAGATGGTCTCATAGGCCTCCAGAGGATGCCCGGACAGGTAGACGCCCAGCACCTCCTTCTCCAGAGCCAGGAGGGATTCCTTGCTGTATTCCCCCACATCGGGCAGGCGGACCTGATACTGTGTCCGTGTCTGAGGCGCCATCATGTCAAAAAGGCTGATCTGGCCGTCCATGGACGCCTTCTTCTCCCGGGCCGCCTCATCGAGGATCATGGCATAGGCCTGCATCATCTGCTTCCGTGTGCCGCCCAGATCGTCCAGGGCGCCGGCCTTGATCAGGTTTTCGATGGCGCGCTTGTTGAGATCCGTTCCGCAGGTGCGGCTCAGAAAATCGCGGAGATCCCGGTAGGGGCCGCCCTTCTGCCTCTCGGCGATCAGGCTGTCGATCACGCCGCGGCCGATACTCTTGATGGCATAGAGGCCGCAGCGGATGGCGCCGTTTTCCGTCGTGAAAGGCCCCTCGCCATGGTTGACCGACGGAGGCAGCAACGGAATCTTCACTTCCTTCAGATGAAGGATGTATTCGGCGCATTTTTCCGGATGATCGATGACGGAGGTCATCAGTGCCGCCATAAACTCGACCGGATAATAATGCTTCAGCCAGGCGGTCTGCATCGACAGAACGGCGTAAGCCGCCGCATGACTCTTGTTGAAGGCATAGCGGGCAAAGTCTGTCATTTCATCAAAGATATGGCTGGCCACGTCTTCGCTGATGCCCCGGGCCAGGCAGCCGGGAACGCCCTCCGCCTCGTTGCCGAAGATAAAGTTCTGACGCTCTTTGGCCATAACCGACGCCTTTTTCTTGGACATGGCACGGCGAACCAGATCGGAGCGGCCCATGGAGTATCCGCCCAGATCCCGGACAATCTGCATGACCTGCTCCTGATAAACGATGCAGCCGTAGGTCGTCTCCAGGATCGGCTTCATCTCGGGACAATCATAGGTGACACTCTCCGGATGGGTCTTGCCCGCGATATAGCGCGGAATGAAATCCATGGGACCCGGCCGGTACAGGGCAATGCCCGCGATAATATCTTCGAAGACCCGCGGCTTCAGCTCCTTCATGAAGGCTTTCATGCCCGCGGATTCCAGCTGAAAGACGCCTTCGCATTTGCCGCGGCCCAGCATGGCCATCACGGCAGGATCGTCATAATCGATCTTATCGATATCAAAACGCGCCGCCTCCGGCCCGCGGGAGGCATTGACCAGGCTTTCCGCGTTGCGGATGACAGTCAGGGTCCGCAGCCCCAGAAAGTCCATTTTGAGAAGCCCCAGCTCCTCAAGAGTCGTCATTGTGTACTGTGTGGTGATTGAGCCGTCCTGGGCACGTCCCAGCGGCACATATTCGTTGACGGGGCGGCCGGAGATCACCACGCCGGCAGCATGCATCGACGTATTCCGGGGCAGCCCCTCCAGCTTGACGGCCATGTCAAGAAGCGCCCGGACCGTCTCGTCTGTCTCATAGAGGCGGGACAGCTCCGGATTCATCTCCAGAGCCTGATGCAGGGTGATGCCCGGCTCCTTCGGGATCATCTTGGCAATCTTGTCCGCCTCGGCATAGGGCAGATCCAACGCCCGGGCCACATCGCGGATCACGCCGCGGGCCGCCATCGTACCGAAGGTCACGATCTGGACTACCCGGTCCTTGCCGTACTTGCGGACGACATAGTCGATGACCTCCTGACGGCGCTCGAAGCAGAAGTCCACGTCGATATCGGGCATGGAGACACGCTCCGGGTTCAGAAAGCGTTCAAAAAGCAGGTTGTATTTCAGCGGATCCAGCTGTGTGATGCCCAGACAGTAGGACACCAGGGAGCCCGCCGCCGAGCCCCGGCCCGGTCCGACGGGGATGCCGTGATCCCGGGCATACTTGATATAGTCCCAGACGATGAGGAAATAATCGACAAAGCCCATGCTGCGGATCGTCTCCAGCTCATAGTCCAGTCTCTGACGGATCTCCTCGGTGACCTCCGGATAAAGCCGCGGCAGGGCTTCCCGGCACATGGCGTTGAGATAGGACCAGGCATCGTATCCCGCCGGCACATCGTAGGCGGGCAGCTTGCGCTCACCGAACACGATCGTCACCTCGCAGCGCTCTGCGATCCTGCCGGTATTCTCCAGAGCCTCGGGGATATAGCCGAACAGGGCCGCCATCTCCTCCTGTGATTTCACGTAATACTGACCGCCCTCATAGCGCATACGGTCTTCATCCGTCACCTTCTTGCCGGTCTGGATGCACAGCAGCACATCGTGAGCCTCCGCATCCTCCGCCTTCGTGTAATGCACGTCGTTGGTGCAGACCAGGGGCAGTCCCGTCTCCTCATGCATGCGGACCAGCTGGCGGTTGACCAGCTTCTGCTCCGCGATGCCATGATCCTGCAGTTCCAGATAAAAATGCTCCGGCCCGAAGATTCCGCTGTACTCCAGGGCCGCTGCCTTCGCCTTCGGATAGTCCATCCGAACGAGATCCCGGGCCACCTCGCCGGCCAGACAGGCTGAAAGGGCGATGATCCCCTCGTGATAGCGGCGGAGGATCTCCTTGTCGACGCGGGGACGATAGTAGAAGCCGTCCACAAAGCCGGCCGACACGATCTTCATCAGGTTACTGTAGCCCAGGTCATTTTCCGCCAGAAGGACCAGGTGATAATAACGTTCCTCGCCGACGATGCCGGCCTCCTTGTCAAAACGGCTTCCCGGCGCCACATAGACCTCACAGCCGAGGATCGGCTTGATGCCGGCCTCCCGGGCCGCCTTGTAAAAATCGATGCAGCCGTACATAGCGCCGTGATCCGTGATCGCCGCGCTTGTCATGCCGAGTTCTTTCACCCGCTCCACATACTCTTTGATCTTATTAGAGCCGTCAAGCAGTGAATATTCGGTATGCACATGAAGATGAGCAAAAGCCATAAGGATTACCTTCTCCTGCCGGTTTTTTTACCGTGCACTCTGAACTGGACCAACATGCCGAGGGCACCGAAAAAGACGCCGGTGACCAGGATGACGACATTGACGGCAAAGCCGCTCATGTGGAGAACACTGCCGAAAAGGATCCCCGCCATGGCCAGGCCGCCGCCAAGACCCGAGGCGGTGATGATGAGGGGCTTTACGAAGATCACCGTCAGGATTCCCATCAACAGGCCGAAAAGCAGGGCGATCAGCATCGGGGAGATCGGGAGCTTTGCCTTTTCCAGAACGCAGACCGCCAGGGACCAGAATACAAAGAAGGAGGCGATAAAGACACCCGCCTTGTAAATCAGGAAGGAAACCAGGCAGATACCTGCGGCAAAGACGACGATCAGAATGATCGTCAGCACATCCCCGCCGTCGATCCGCGAGCCCACCAGGCAGCCGATGACGGCGCCCAGTCCAATGCCGCACAGGGCCACGAAGAGACGGAACAGCCGATAACCCAGAAAGCAGACCACCGCTGCCAGGATCATCGCCGCCGCGATCCAGGGCCAGGAGGACAAATTGATGCCCGGCACCCGGCCGCCCAGCGCCTGCACAAGATTTTCGATAATGATCATGTTGAATACCTCACAGGTCCGGCAATGCCTGCTGCCGGACATTTTCCTTACTCTGCCTTACTCTGCGGCCCGGATGCGGCCGTCTTCAAGCCGGATCTTTCTCTCCTTATAGAGATGGCCGACGGCGCGTTTGAAGGCCGCCTTGGATAAGCCGAAGTGCTCCCGGATCGTCTCCGGCGATGCCTTATCGTCAAAAGGCAGAACGCCGCCGTGATCGTCAAGGATCCTATTGAGAACCATATCCGCATCCAGCGCCATCTGAAGATGGGCCTTCTGATTGGCCGACAGATCCAGCTTGCCGTCCTCCAGCACCCGGGTGACACGGAAATTCATCGTGCGGCCCACGGTATAGCCGGCCTGGGCCTCCTGCTTCGGGATACGGCCCGAGAACTGACGGTCCACCGCCACAAAATACCCGAAATTCGGCGCATATTGATAGATGAGCCCCTCCACCACATCGCCGCTCTGATACGGGGAGCGGCACTTGAGATAGGGATAGACCTTCATCGTCGCCGCCAGCCGTCCGCTCTTGTCGATGTACAGGGCGCAGAGCACCTCTTCTCCCTCGTGGAGCGTCTTGGTCTGTTCGTGGAAGGGCAGGAGAAGGTCCTTCTCCAGCCCCCAGTCAAGAAAGGCGCCGATCTTCGTCATCTGTTTCACCGTCAGCGTCGCCGTCTCGTGGAGGGTGAGCTTCACCTCATGCGTCGTCGCGATCAGGCGGTCGTCGGAATCCCGGTAAACGAACACGCGCAGACGGTCACCCGCTGCCGTTCCCTCCGGCACCTGTTTGCCCGGCAGGAGGATCCGCTCCGCCTGGCCGGCGTCGGCGCTCTCCCCCAGGAAGACACCCATGGCGGCCTCGCGCACCACTGTCAGTTCCTGATATTTACCCAGTTCTATCATGACAATCCTCCCGTCGGCTTATCGCCTCAGTCTGTGATCCATACGCATTTTCTTATGTTTCATCGTTGAAATTGTAATACATTTGCATTTTTCAAACAATGCCTTCCACACTTTATTCATGGACTTATCCGCCGCCAGACGGTAAAATGAAACTGCGATGACGGCCGCCGGCCGGATAGTTTTTTCTTCAATTTTTGTGCCAGCAAGGAGACGTATTATGGTTATCAAATGTCCGAAATGCGGCAACTGGACCGACGATAACAGCCGCTTCTGCCCCACCTGCGGCTGTTCCCTCGGCAAAACCATTGCCAATAATAAAAAAAATGACGATGCTTTCGGCTTTAACGGCGACGACAGGGCCAGTTCCATCTTCGAGAAGGCGGGGCCGTCGCCGGATAACGGTTTTTCCGGCAATAGTGCCGCCTCATCACCGTCCCGCGAAAGCCGGCAGACCAGCCGCCAGACCGGGCGTCGTTACCGCCGTTCCGGCAATGCCGCCGCCCTGCTGATTATTGTGATCGCCGCCATCGCCATCATTATGGCCGTCGTCGCCCTCATCAGCTTCCGCACGGCCTCTGAGTATGTCAGTGATCTCAGAAACGATCTGGCCTATGAACCCGGCGAGATTCACAGCGTCACTTATGAGAGGGAGCCGGATTTCTTCGCCCGGGGACAGGCTCAGCCGGACTTCGGCGAGGCCGAGCTCGCCTTCGACCGCGCGGCTCTGCGGCAAAACGGCTTCGACTATCTTTTCGGTGTCGGCACGCTGACCCCCGGCATCATCACCGAGTCAGCGGATTATTCCCTGGCCCTGACCGGCATGAGCCTCGAGCCGGGCTGCCTGAAGCTGGACATGGAACTGAAAGCGCTCAGTGACAGGACTGTCACCGTCGACCTTTACAATCTCTATGTCAACCGGTATGTGATCGACTCTTATCTCTCTCTGACTGCCGGTCCGGGCGATACCGATCTCGAAGCCCTTTATATCTACGCCGACAGTCTCAACGAGATCGGCATCGTCAATATCGGCGAAATCGCCCTGCCGATGACCATCTACGACGAGAATTCCAACACGCTGTACGACAAGACGCCGGTTCTTCTGACCTCACTCTTCGATATCATGGACGACGACCCGCCCGAAGGCGGCACCGTGCTGGCCCAGAACGATCAATTCCGCCTGGAGGCGCTGGCGCTCGCTCCCTACAGCCATTATTCAAAGGAAGATCTGGTGCTGAGCTTCTACATCAGCAACACGAGCGGCCGCGACCTGTCCCTGTCGATGGATAACATCTATATCAACGGCAAAAAAAGCGAGTACACGTCTCTGTATGAGTATATTCCGGACAACGGCCAGGCGGTTGCCGTCATGTATCTGTGGGAGGACGATCTCGCAGAAGCGGGGGCCGATGCCGATACCATCACCAGTCTCACCTTTGATGCCGTCGTCGCCGATTATTATCGTTACGATGACAGCATGGATCTGGGCACCTTTACGCTGAATTTCTCCTGAGAGGCATTCCCGAAAAACAAAAACGGAGCTTTCCTGACGCGCCCCGGGCGCCGATCTGAAAGCTCCGTTTTTTAGTTATTTTCTGAATTCCGACACACAGTAGGCACGGCCGCTCTCCGCATCCAGCGAAATGATATAGCGCTCCTCATCTTCATAGAGCTTCGGCAGGATCGTATCCCCCAGACGGGCCTGCGTGTGATAATCCACATAGATCTCATGGGGAGTGAACCGGGCCGGCAGATAATTCAGTGCCATATCAATATACTGACGGTTGTTGACATGCCGGTTCGTGTCGATGTGGGAGGGCAGCACCGGAAATGGCTCTCCCGCCGTATGTGCCTCCGGCAGCACCACGTGCCGCGGCGTGGCCTTCAGTTCAAGGGCCGGTTCAATGCCGTAGCCCTGCTTCTCCTCTTCAGGCGGGGCCGTCGGCCGGCCAAGGGCGGTATCCACATAGATAAATCGGGAATCCGCCTCGGCATAGACCCGGCCCTCCGGCGACAGCAGCCGGAAGTTGCGGTCACCCTCGGCGGTTCGGAAGCGATGCCCCCAGGTCTCAATGCGGACATCATCGCCCAGCCGGGGATATGAGCGCACAAAAATACGCCATGCCACGATCATCCAGCCGGAGCGGACCCCCTGAATCAGATCAGGTCCGAAGCCGATGGACATCGAGTGGAACACCGCGCAGTCCTGGAAATAATCAACGAGCCCGCCGAGTTTCAAACACCCGTCAGGCCCAATTTCGTTATAACGTATCTTCGAATTAAATGTGTATTTCATAAGAGCTGGGCTACAAGGATTCGAACCTTGAAATGACGGAGTCAGAGTCCGTTGCCTTACCATTTGGCGATAGCCCAATGCGGAACAAGAAAGATTATAGCGAATCTTTTCCGCAAATGCAAGCCTTTTTTCCTGTTTTTTTGCCGTCTCTTTCAGTCTCTTTCGACCTGCCCGTCCGCTTTCCGATGTCCGTCAGTCGTCGGCCTCCGCCGCGTCGACGATATCGCCGACACCATTCAGGATCATCGTCGGCTGATAGGCATATTCCGACGCGGCCTCCCGTGTCGTGACCCCGGACAGTACCAGCACGGTTTCGGCACCGCTTTCCATACCCGCGATGACATCCGTATCCATCCGGTCACCGATTACCACAGCCTCCTCGGAATGACAGCCGAGAATGCGGAAACCGGTTCTCATCATCAGCGGATTCGGCTTGCCGCAGAAATAAGCCGGCTTGCCGGAGGCCATTTCCACCGGTGCGATGAGCGCCCGGCAGGCCGGGGCGATGCCATCTTCCGTCGGCCCTGTGATATCCGCATTCGCACCGATCAGACGTGCGCCGCCGCGCACCAGGTTGACGGCCTTTGTCAACGTTTCCAGCGAATAATTGCGGCCCTCGCCGATCACCACATAATCCGGATTAACATCATTCATCACGATTCCCGCATCATAGAGAGCGTTCAGAAGGCCCGCCTCCCCGATCACGAAGGCCGAGCAGCCCGGCGACTGGGCCTTGAGAAAGGCCGCCGTGGCCAGCGCGCTGGTATAAAAATGCTCCTCCGGCACCTCAAGGCCCATGCGCTGAAGCTTCTGCTGCAGCTCCTTCGGTGTCATGCCGCTGTTATTCGTCAGAAACAGATAGGCCTTGTTATTCTTCTGAAGCCATGCGATAAATTCCGGCACACCGGGCAGAATCCGGCTGCCGTGATAGATGACGCCGTCCATATCACAGATAAAGCCGGCCTTTTCCTTAAAATTGATCGTCATCCTTCTCCTTTCCGCAGGTCTCCCGCCTGCGTTGTTTTCTCTGTCTTTTTTCACTTTTCAGGCAACAGGATACCCGGAAAACATGAAGACAAGACGTGCGTTTTGTAAAAAACCGGTAAAAATTAGAAATTTTCAATAAAAGGTGTTTATTCCGGCGTCTCCAGGATCCCCATCACCGTCTCGAAGAGGGCCGGGGCCCGCACAATGATCAGTGCCAGATGCTCGCGTACCCGGGTGATACCCTGATAAAACAGGTTCGGATAGAGAAGATCCGGATGTGGAATGCCCTGCAGCAGGCCGTTGTCGTCATAATAGAAGGTACTGTCCATCAGCATCACCACATCGTCAAATTCCTGACCGATGACCTGATGCGTATCGAAGTCCTCCTCATACGGCGCGAAGACCTCCGCCGGATAGCCCCGCCGGCTGTAATTGATGAAGACATAGCCCCGGTCGCGATAATAGGTCAGGATATCCTGAGCCTCCTGGGTCGTCCCGGCCCAGCAGACCGAGACAGACGCGAAGGTCTCGCCCGGACGGCGCCGGCGTGCCGGATTCTTCATCGCGTCAATAAAGCCGCTCAGCTCCCGGTTCGCACGGATCTTCTCAGACAGGAGATACTCGCGGCCGGCGGCCAGGGCGCTCACCCGCGCCGTCATGCCCCGGGCTGCCTCCGCCGGTGACAGGATCTGATCAGGATCCGTCGAGAAGAGGCAGAGCCGCCCCCGGCATGCTGCCGCCGCGACAAGGCGGTCATACAGCGCCTCCTCAAGACGCTGTGCCTCATCCACAAGAATATAGTTGAAAACTGCCAGGTCACAGCCGGGCTCTGCCGCTGCCTCCGCCGGCATCACCGACAGATTGTCGATCTCGCGGTCGATCTTCTCAAGGCCCGGTGACATTTTCCAGCCGTGTATGATCAGGGTTCTCCCGAAGCGGGCCAGAGTCTTGCCCAGATCGTAGAGCAGCAGCGTCTTGCCGGTTCCCGGTTTCCCGGTCAGATGCAGCACCGAAGCCGTGCCGTCATCATCCTCCGCCAGAGCCTCCGCCGCCTGCAGGATGTGCCGCTTGACCTGATCCTGGGCCTGGGTCAGAAAATACTCGCCCTGAATAAACCGTTCGGGCCGGTAGTAAGGCGATACCAGATAATCCGAGGCCCGGAACAGCCGGGATATGTCGGTGTCGCCGCCGCCTTCTTCGCGCCGAAGAACGGCAGCCAGAGCCTCCGCCGTCACCGCCTCCAGTTCTTCGTTCACTGTCAGCTTATAGCAGCGGAGCGTATCGGTCACCACCGTGTAGAGGCCGAGCCGGCGGCCCAGGTGGGACAGATAATGCCGGTTCCTGAGCAGCTGCCGTCGTATCTGTTCCTCCGGTACCGCCTGGGATTTCAATTCGATATTCAGGCAGAAGGTATCCGTAATCCGCAGAAGGTCGAACTCCTTGCCGATCTGAGGGATACTGTAGCCGAAATAAAAACCATCCATGGCGGACGCTGTCAGCCCGCACCGCACCAGGGCATCCACCAGAGCCCTCAGGGAGGCGATTTCATGACGTCCGTGCCGGGCGCTCTCCGTAAGGCCCGATTCATGGCCATGGGCAATATTAAAGAGTCTTTCATCACTTATCCGCGACAGCGTATAGATATTCAGAGGTCTCACAGATCTTTTTCCTCCTTGCAGACTATCAGCTATCCAGCACGGCTCTGAGCTTCGCCGCCTCGGCGGCAATATCCGGCGCTCCCAGAAGTGCCGAACCGACGATGAGGCCGTCGGCTCCGGCCGCCGTATAGGCTCCGGCCGTCTCTGAGGTGATCCCGCCGGCCGCATACAGACGCAGCGCCGGGGAGAGCCCCGGCAGGGCATCCGCCGCCGCCTTAACGATCTTCAGATCCTCCAGAGAAGAACCGCCCTCGGCCCGGATCCGATCAAGGCTCCGGTGCACGATAAGACGCCGGATGCCAAGACGGACAAGACGTCCGACAGCGGCGGGCAAAGCTTCCGTATTCGTCAGATCCGCGGCCACATCGCCGCCGCTCTCTGCCGCCCTCTCACGGCAGCAGCGAATCGTCGCCTCGCCGGCCCCTGCCAGCACCGTGATCACGGATGCCCCCGCGTCAAAGCAGTAGGCGGCCTGAAGAGCCCCGCCGTCCATGACCTTGATATCCGCCAGCAGCGTCTTATCCGGAAATGCCCGCCGAAAGGCGCGCACCGCCCGCATTCCTTCCAGTACGATGAGAGGTGTGCCAATCTCCAGAATATCCGCGTAAGGCGCTGCCGCCTCCGCCGCCCTGAGGGCCTCGTCCAGCGTCAGCCCGTCAAAGGCGGCCTGCAGGACCCGTCTGCCTTCTTCACCAGCTATCATAATGCGTCTCCTTCTGTCACGTTCTGACAATACCATACCGCAATCCCGCTTTTTTCGGCGTTTTCCCTGACTTTTTCCCCGTTTTTTCGACCGGCGGGAATTGTCCCTGCTCTTTTGCCGCATTATAATAGAAATGCACCGCCGGCACCGGCCGCCGTATTGGCCTGACAATTTCTCCGCCAACAGGATCTTAACCTATGAAATTTCTGACCTTATACATCGTCATCTCGGTCTTTCTGAGCTGTCTCAATCTGCTGATCGCCCTCGCCGCCATGAAAAAGGGCACCCGTGTCGGCTATTTTCTGAGCCTGGCCGCTTTCTGCGCCTCGGTAGCCAACATCAGCTACCTCTTCAGCATTCTGTCCTTCAATTATCGGTTCGTCTCCATCACGTCGAGCCTCTATTTTGCCGCCATCGACCTGATGCTGAACGCCCTGATCCACTTTACGGCGGAATACACGCGCCTCAACAAGAGCATCCGCGTGCCGCTTCTGATCTCACATCTCTATGCGGCCTTTGATATCGCCTGCTTTGCCATCAACCCCTTCAAAGAGATCATCCTGAACTACGTCTACCGCGACACAGCCGTCGCGCCCTATGCCTACCGGATGATGCCGCTCTATAAACTGCACCTGTTCTACACCTACCTGCTGGTGGCTGCCTCACTGATGATTCTGCTTTACAAAGCCTGCCGTGTCACCGCCGGCTACCGGAGTCAGTATATCCTCGGCGCTGCCGGCATCATCCTGATCGTCCTTCTCAATGCGATCTTCCTGTACCTGCCGAATCTGGGCATCCTGAGCCTGCTCGATGTCTCCACCAACCTTTATCCGCTGGTATCCATGTACCTCTACTGGTGCTCCATGATCTATTCCCAGCAGAGCACACTGACCGTCTTTAAAAATGCTGTCTTTGAAAATGTTGATCAGGGTATCCTTTTCTTTGATTATAATCAGGAACTGTCCCTTTTCAACCGGAAAGCCGAGTCTTTCCTCAGCGACACCATCGCTCTCTCCGATGGCCTGAAGCTGCGCTATTTCCTGAACGGCTGCGGCATCGGTGACCTGAACATCGCCGATCTCGGCATAACCGGTCAGGCCGGCGACAATGCCCGGAGCGCCGACAGCTATTCCGTCCAGTGCTACGTCCGCCGTGAAGGCGATGTCCTTCCGCTCCGACTGGATTACCGTCTCGTCAAAAACAACCGCGGCCGCCTGATCGGCCAGATGTTCGTGCTTTCCGATCTGGCTCTTGAAACCGACCTGATCACCGGTTTCCACAAATGGGAAAATTTCTGCCGGTTTGCCGCCGAAAACAGCAAGAGCTTCCCTATCCCGACCGTGGTGACCGCCTGCGATATCAACGGCCTGTCAACCATCAACAGCACCCAGGGCCGCGAAAACGGTGACCGTGTCATCAAGGAGCTGGCCGACCTGCTCCGGCGGCATTTCCGTAAGGAAGCCTACTATATCCGCGGCGAGGAAGCCACCCTGCTGGTCATCGACTATACCGAAGATAAGGCCCAGGTGCTCCGCACTATGGCCATGATCCGCGATGCCTTCGATCACAGCATCCAGTACGCCGTGGCCGTCACCTCCGAAGAGCGGCCTCTCATCCTGGATGCCGTCGAGGAGGCCTGCCAGACCATGAGGACCCGCAAGGTGCTTGACCACTCCTCCGCCCATTCCTCGGTGCTGGCGTCTCTGGAAAAGGCGCTGCAGGAATGCGATCCCGACACCGAAGAACACGTCACCCGGACCCGGGAGAACGGCGCCCGCTTTGCCCGCCGTCTCGGCCTGTCCGGCCGCGAGACGAGCCAGCTGGAGCTTCTGTGCGTCATGCACGACATCGGCAAGATCGGCGTCCCCCTGGATATTCTGACAAAACCCGACAAGCTGACCGATGATGAATGGCACACCATGCAGCAGCATACCGACAAAGGCTATCAGATCGCGCTGAGTTCCCCCGAGCTCAAGCCGATCGCCGACATGGTCCTGCATCATCATGAAAAATGGGACGGCACCGGCTATCCCGACGGACTGTCGAAGGAAAGCATCCCTCTGCTCTCCCGCGTCATCGCCATTCTGGACGCCTACGACGCCATGATCAGCCGGCGTCCCTACAAGGAGCCGCTGTCACCGTCGGAGGCCCGGGCCGAGCTGATCCGCAGCGCCGGCACCCAGTTCGATCCGCGTCTCGTCTCCGAATTTGTCCATATGCTGAATGAAGAGGACGGCATCCCGCCGGCCCCCGTCGACAAGCCCGCAACGATCCCGCCGGCCGTGGAGGCCGCCCCCGAGGAAAGTGCCGTCCACTCGGTGCCCTATGCCCACTACTATCTCGACGAGGACATGGTGATCTTCCATATTGACCACCGCTTCACGGAACTGACCGGCTATACGGAAAGCGATCTTAAGAAAACGCCGATGCGTCAGATTGACCTGATCCCGGAGGAAGACCGCACCGAGTATCTCTGCCTGGTTCAGGAAAGCCTCGGCCGGACACGACAGGCCTACCTTGAGCATCACATACGCCGCAAAGACGGCTCCGTCATTGAGGTTCTCTGCTTCGGCCGCCATTATTACGATACGGCGACCCGCTCCATGCGCTCCGAGATCATGGTCTGCCGCAGCTCCGCTATCAAGGCGGTCCGCGACCTGGCCGATGCCGAAAAAGCCCGTGCCAAGGCACAGCTCCGCTACTGGGAGGATACCTACCGGCGGGATTCCCTCACCGGCCTTCTCAGCCACGGCGCCTTTATCGACGATGTGGAGATCCATCTGCTTCAGAAGTCCACCCGCGTCGTCCTGCTGATGTTTGACGTGGACAAATTCAAGGAATACAACGACACCTACGGCCATCGGGCCGGTGACGAGTTCCTGATCTTCATCGCCCAGACGCTCTCCGGAGCCATGCGCCGCCACGACCTCACCTGCCGCATGGGCGGTGATGAGTTCGCCGCCGCCCTTTTCTTCGGGACCGACGAAAGCCTTCATCTGATCCATGAACGTATTCAGCAGATCTTCCAGCAGCTGCTGACAACAATACGGGCCGCCTACCCCGAAGCGGGCATTTCCATGGGAGCTGCCATCTCCGGCGATGAGCACGAGACCTTCGCCATGATCTACGACAAGGCCGACAAGGCCCTGTACCATTCCAAGGAAAACGGCCGCAGCCGCTATACGATTGCCGACTGATGCCGGCCGACGGCTGACGACGGATACCGGCTGATTCTGATACGAAACCCCCGCCTGACCTTTGCGGCACGGAAACCGCAGAGACGGACGGGGGTTCTTCTGTTCTTAGGGCAGAGCCGCTGTCAGTAGGTCAGCGGCGGACGATAGCCCTCAAAGATGACGGCATCGTTGAGGCGCTGATCCACATCCGGCTCAACCGAAGTCCAGGCGATCAGCATGACGCCCTTCTCCCGCAGCTTCATGACCCGACGCGGGCGTTCGACATTTTTATAGGCGATAAAATCAGGTTTGTTGAGATAGGAAAACAGGCAGTGCCCCAGAGCCAGACGAAGAGGCAGGGGCTGGTCGTGATAGCCGTCGGCCGGCAGCGCCAGCTGACCCCGGCACACCGCGGGCGCATGACGGCGGAACCAGTCTACGATCATCGGATGGAAGGATTCTATGGCGTAAATCCCCCGGTAGGTCTTGAGAAGCTCATAGGTCTTACGGCAAAGCTCTTCATTGCGGGGGCCCGGCTTGAGTTCACAGATCAGGGGACCGCTGCCCCCGGCCAGGATCGCCAGCACGTCCTCAAAAAGCGGGATGTGCTCATCCGTGCCGAGGAGCGGCAGCCTGGCCAATTCACAATAGTCGTACGCATCGACGCGGTTATCCACGCCGCACACCCGTGTCAGGGTATCATCGTGGAAAACCACGACCCGGCCGTCCTTTGAGAGCTGGACATCCAGCTCAACGCCATAGCCGGACGCCGCCGCCGCCCGGAAAGCGGCACAGGAATTCTCGGGAATACCGCCCTTGTTGTCATGCAGGCCGCGGTGGGCCACATTGCGGTGGTACAGTGCCACCCGGGCCGCCATGGTCTGACGGGTCTTGTCAATCATCACCACCGATCGCCTCCAGTCCGCGGGTGTTGGCAATCTTGCCGGCCCGGATATTTTTCACCAGCAGTGTAAAAAGAAGACAGCTCACAGCCAGCAGCACCGCCGCATAGACCGGAAGCGCATGCCAGACACCGCTCCGCATGAAAATGAAGCCCAGAAGGATCGGCGTTACCGTCTGGGCCGCCATACTGCTGGCGTAATAGTATCCGGTAAAGCGGCCGATCTTCGCCGAGGAGCACAGCTCCACCACCATCGGGAAGGAGCAGATATGGACCAGGGACATGCCGAAGCCCTTAAGGACCCAGACGCCGTAGAGGAGAACCGGGAAGGCATATTCGCCGTTGGCACCGGTCACCGTCTCCGTCGGCCGGACCAGGATCATTACCAGAAGCGCCGCCGCTGACAGGGCCAGGCCCGCCGTGATGGTCCATTTACGCCCTATCTTATCCGCGATCACGCCGCCGAAGGCAAAACCGATGACCGAGGCCAGACCGCCGATGATCGTCAGAATCATCGTGGCACCGGAGGAAGCGTTCAGATAATAGATCACATAATTGCCGATATAGGTACCGACGGCATTGTCAGCCATAAACCACAGGAATTCCGCCCCGAGGATCGCCAGCAGCATCTGACGGTTGGCCCGGGACATCGGAGCCCCGTCATCAACCGGCGTCGCCACCGCCGCCTGACGCTCACCCTCGGCCATATCCTCCGCCATCTCGACGGCCAGCTCATTTTCGCGCACGGTGAAGAAAAGCACCAGCGCCGAGATGACCATCAGCACCGAACCGGCGATAAAAGGCGTCTCGATCAGCCACAGGCGGCCGGCGCGGTCGGTCACATTGATATAATCGCTGAGCTTCAGGAAGAGACCCAGCACCGTCGCGAAGGCGCCGCCCAGATAACCCATGATGTTGATGATGCCGTTGGCCCTGGCCCGCAGGGGCTTCGGTGTAATATCGGGCATCAGCGCCACCGCCGGATTACGGTACATCATCATGAAGATCAGCACCACCGCCATCATGAAGATCATGCCGGCGATGTTATGGTTATGGAAAAACAGAGGAATGAAGGGAAAGGCAATTGCCGCCACCAGCGTACCCGTCAGAATATACGGCATGCGCTTGCCGATGGGCGTGTGCGTCCGGTCCGACAGGCTGCCGAAGACCGGTAGAAGGATCAGGGCCGCCAGATTGTCGCAGGCCATAATGATGCCGACCAGCCACTGCACATTAAGGATGAGCCCGGGGTCGCTCTGCTTGAGCTCCGCCGACGTCATGCCATACAGGCGGTGGGCAAAGATATCAGTCAGGAAGGTCGGACACCAGGAATCGTAGACCTGCCACAAAAGCAGGATGCCGAAGAAGGCAAAGCCGATCAGAAATGTCCTCTTGTAATTCAGCTTCAGTTCTCTCATCATTCACCTCTCCCTCAGGCTTTGGGCGGCGCCGGCTCATCACTCATAAGAGCCAGGTAATCCGCCAGATACATTTTCTGAAGCACCGCCAGGATCGCGCTGCGCAGAAGTCCCTTCTCAGGGCTCACGTCGACGCCGACGAC
>JAQXFO010000040.1 GCA_029005135.1 Lachnospiraceae bacterium | reverse complement strand
CTTTTTTCCGGCAGCCGTCAGCTGCCTTATGTGCGCTGCCATGCGGAAAGCTGTCTGGATTATGCCGAGGTCTATGCCGATGAAAAGCAGGCTCTGTCTAAGGCCCAGGCGATTGCGAAGGCGGATCCCCGCCGGAAGCTTCGTATTCTCAAAACGGATCAGCAGCAGCGTCTGCGTTTTTTCGGGGAATGCCTTGCCCTGGGGCTGGATGCCGTCAATTTTGTGGATACCGACGGTTCCTCGCTGATGATGCCGATCGAGGACATCGTGAAAGAAAACCCGGATGCGAAGGATCCTGCCGGCCGGCCTCTGATCAGCAACAAGACCCTGCAGATCTGCCTGGTCTATCTGAGCCAGCAGCTGGCGCTTTACAGCAAGCCGGAGGAGGTGGAGAAGGAGACGCTTCTGCCCCTTGATGAGGAGGCGATGAAAAATCTGCGCCAGGCCTCTCTCTATGTGGAAATGGTGCCGCTGAAGCCTTCCGGCGGTGATGCCGGGGCCGGTGACGGGGCGGAGAAAGACGGCGTCACGCGCTTCGTTCCTCTGGTGCTGCTGCACAAGGCCCTTAACAAGAAGCTGATACCGGTTTTTGCCGATTACCATGAGCTGACCCGGGGAAGACAGCCGGGGAAGAATTTTTCGTATCGTGTCTTCACGTATGAAGAACTGGTCAACGCCTTTCTTGGAGGAGACCGGGTAGACGGCATCGTGATCAATCCGACCGGCGCCAACCTGCCCATTGCCGCCGACAGGGCCCGGGCGCTGCTTACGGATCCGAGGTTTGTATGAATATACTGACGATGGAACATATCACCCGGGCTTACACCAACCGGGTGGTTCTGGATGATGTGAATTTCAGCATTAACGACCATGACAAGATCGGCGTGATCGGTGTCAACGGTATGGGGAAATCCACACTTCTTAAGATCATCGCCGGCGTCGAGACCTGTGATGCCGGCAAGATCAGTCTCCGGCATCACACCCGTATCGCCTATCTGCCCCAGACACCGGTTTTCGGGGAAGAGGAGACGGTACTTGAGGCCGTTCTCGGCGAGCTGCTGCCGGAGCAGGACCGATGGTCGGCGGAAGCCGAAGCCAGAGCCATGCTCAATTCTCTGGGTATCACCGGCCACGAAGACAGGGTCGCTCGTCTGTCCGGCGGTCAGAAGAAGAGGGTCGCGCTGGTGAGAACACTTTTGACACCCTCGGAAATTCTGGTGCTGGATGAGCCGACGAACCACCTTGACAACGCGATGGCCGAGTATCTGGAGGGTTACCTGACGGCCCGGAAGGGGGCCCTTGTGCTGGTTACCCATGATCGGTATTTTCTTGACCGTGTCGTGAACCGTATCGTTGAGGTGGATCAGGGCAAGCTGTATACCTATCCCGGCAGCTATGCCGATTATGTCCGTCTCAGAGAGGCGCGCCTTGACAGTGCCCTGGCGACGGAGCGCAAGCGTAAAAGTCTCCTCAGAACGGAACTTCAGTGGCTGATGCGCGGTGCCAGAGCCCGCAGTACCAAGCAGAAGGCACATATTGACAGAATCCGTGCCATGCAGGCAATCGAGGACATCAGCGCTGAATCGACGGTGGAGATGACCTCGCTGGCGTCCCGCATGGGCCGCAAGACCGTTGAGGCCGATGGCCTTGGCATGAGCCGGGGCGGCCGACAGCTGTTCAGCGGTTTTTCTTATCATTTCCTGAAAAATGACCGCATCGGCATCATCGGCCCGAACGGGTGCGGCAAGACCACGCTTCTGAAAATCCTGGCCGGCCGTCTGACGCCGGATGCCGGTACTGTCGAGGTGGGGCAGACGGTGAAGATCGGCTTTTTCTCCCAGGAAAATGAAGAGCTTGACGGCAGCCTGCGGGCCATCGACTATATCCGTGAGGTGGGTGAGTACATCCGAACGCCGGAGGGATTGGTGTCGGCCTCTTCCCTGATGGAGCGGTTTCTCTTTGACGGGACGATGTCATGGTCGCGGATCGATAATCTCTCCGGCGGGGAGCGGCGGCGTCTGTATTTGATGCGTATCCTGATGGGGGCACCGAATGTGCTGATCCTGGATGAGCCGACCAACGACCTGGATATCCGGACGCTGACGGTACTGGAGGATTATCTCGATGCCTTTGAGGGGATCGTGATCACGGTGTCCCATGACCGGTATTTTCTGGATCGGACCGTGCGCCGGCTGTTTGCCTTCGAGGACGGAACCATACGCCGCTATGAGGGTAATTACTCGGATTATCTGATCCGGCAAGCGGTGGAAGAAGCCGAGGCGGCAGAGAAAGCTGCAGCCGGGGCTGCCCGCGGAAGAAGCGGAAACCGCGGAGTACCGACAGCCCGCAGAGGGGCCGCCGGTGACACTGACGGCAGCAGCATTTCCGACGGCGGAAAGCCGGCCGCCGTGTCATCCGACAGCCGGGCCGGCTGGAAGGTACGGGAGAAAAAGCTCCGCTTCACCTTTAGTGAAGCCCGTGAATTCGAGACGATCGAAGAGGATATCGCGTCTCTGGAAGCGGAGATCGGAAGGCTCCATGACACTATGGCCGCCCATGCGACCGACGCCGCCCGTCTGACGGCGCTGACGGCGGAACTGGAGGCGGCGGAGCAGGCCCTGTCGGGCAAGATGGAGCGCTGGGTTTATCTGACCGAGCTCAATGACAGGATCCGGGAAGCCGGCTCCTGAGGGTATGAGGTGACGATGGCTATTCTGTATATCGTAATGCCGGCTTACAACGAAGCGGAGACTATCACGGCGGTGGTGGAGAAATGGTATCCGCTCCTGCTGTCGGAGGATCCGGCCTCACGCCTTCTGATTGCCGACAGCGGCAGTACGGACGAGACGCATGAGCGTCTTCAGACGCTTCAGGCCGGCAGATATCCGAAGCTGCGGATCCTGGAGGGAACGGCCCGGGAACACGGCCCGAAGCTGATGGCGCTGTACCGGGAGGCCCTTCGGAACGGCGCGGATCTGATCTTCCAGACGGATTCCGACAATCAGACGGATCCGGCGGATTATCCGGCCTTCCGTACGGCGATCGAGGGCAGCAGCGCTGTCATCGGCGTGAGACGGCAGCGCGGTGACGGCGCCTGGCGTCGTTTTGTCGAAGCGGTCGTCTGCTGCCTGCTCCGACTGTATTTCGGTGTCAGGGTTCCTGATGCCAATGCCCCCTTCCGTCTGATGCGGCGTGAAGCCCTGGAGCGGTACCTGCCGCTTCTGCCCCCGGATTACGCGCTGCCCAACATCATGCTGACCGCCTTCTTTGTCCGGGGCGGCGAGATCGTGGATTTCCGCGATATTACCTTTCGGATGCGGCAAAGCGGCCGCAGTTCGCTGAATATCCGCCGCATGATCGGCATCGGCTGCCGCTCTCTGCGGGATTTTGCCTGTTTTCGCCGGAAAATCAAAAGATTTCCTTTTGAACAGAGGCTGTGATGTGGTATAGTATAGGCGATATTGTGCCTTTTAGCATTTTCCTGTAAAGGCATGCCGGCGGATTGAAACGGTTTCGGATCAGGACGCACGGCAGAGCGAGAACAGAGACAAGGAGTATACATGAAACAGTACGATGTCATCATCATCGGCGCCGGTCCGGGCGGTATCTTCGCGGCCTATGAGCTTATGGACAAGGCCCCGGGCCTTTCCGTGGCGGTCTTCGATGCCGGCCATGAACTCAGCCGGAGAAAGTGTCCGATCGACGGTGTCAAGGTCAAGAGCTGCATCAACTGCCCGACCTGTTCCATCATGAACGGCTTCGGCGGTGCCGGTGCCTTTTCCGACGGCAAGTACAACATTACCAACGATTTCGGCGGAACGCTGTACGAACATATCGGTAAAAAACCCGCGATCGATCTTATGAATTATGTGGATGAGATCAACCGGGAGAACGGTGGTGAGGGTACACATCTGTATTCCACAGCCGGCACCAAGATCAAGAAGATCTGCATGCAGAACAAGCTGAAGCTTCTGGATGCTTCCGTTCGTCACCTGGGTACCGATATCAACTACATCGTGCTGGAAAACCTGTATGCCCGGCTGAGCACCCACTGCGACTTCTATTTTGACTCTCCTGTCACGAAGATCGAGAGAAAGGAGACGGGCTATACCGTCACCACTAAGACCGACAGCTACCACTGTGAAAAGTGCATTGTGTCGGTGGGCCGCAGCGGCAGTAAGTGGATGGAAGAGATCTGCCGCGAGATGGATATCCCGACTAAGTCCAACCGGGTGGATATCGGCGTCCGCGTCGAGCTGCCGGCCGTGATCTTCTCCGATCTGACCGACGAGCTCTATGAGAGCAAGATCGTTTACCGCACACAGCGGTTTGAGGATAATGTCCGTACCTTCTGTATGAATCCTCACGGTATCGTGGTCAACGAGAACACGAACGGCATCGTCACCGTCAACGGACACAGCTACGAAGGCGCCGATAAGCAGACGGAAAATACCAACTTTGCCCTTCTGGTCGCCAAGCATTTCTCAGAACCCTTCAAGGACAGCAACGGCTACGGCGAAAGCATCGCCCGTCTGTCGAATATGCTGGGCGGCGGCGTGATCGTGCAGCGTTTCGGTGATCTGGTCAGAGGCCGCCGCAGCACGGTCAAGCGTATCGAGGAAGGTCTGGTTCAGCCGACACTGGCGGCGACGCCGGGCGACCTGAGCCTGGTGCTGCCGAAGCGTATTCTGGACGGCATCATCGAGATGATCTACGCTCTTGACAAGATTGCCCCGGGTACGGCCAATGACGACACGCTGCTCTACGGTGTGGAAGTCAAATTCTATAACATGGAAGTCGAACTTGACGATAATCTCGAAACAAAATATAAGGATCTGTATATCATCGGCGACGGCAGCGGTGTGACGCATTCTCTGTCCCATGCCTCGGCCAGCGGTGTCTATGTGGCGCGGCGCATTGCCGGCGTGCTGGACTGACAGACATCGTTCGAAAAAGAACATCCGGCAGGTAAAACCCAAGGGTCTCATCATTTGACAGCCTCAATTGATGAGGCCCTTTTTTCAGACACAGCCGTCCTCGCGGAAACAAGAAGGGAGAGAGCGATGAAGATCAGGGTCAGAGATATGGATTACGATGCCGTCATGGCACTGCCGGCGGAGAAACACCAAAAGCCCGTCCGGCCGAGCCGGTTTCTGCATTCTCTGGTCAAGCTGCTGGCGCAGAGTGAACTGAAGGCGGTGCATTTCCGCGTCGAAAAAAAGGGGATGGAGAGGCTGGGTGCCGATGAGCCGGCCCTTTTCCTGATGAACCATTCCTGTTTTCTTGACCTGAAGATCGCCTTTGAACTCCTGTATCCGCGGGATTTTCATATTGTGTGCACCTCCGACGGCTTTGTCGGCAAGGCATTCCTGATGCGGGCCCTGGGCTGCATTCCCACCCGGAAGTTTATGACAGACCTGACACTGGTGAGGGACATGACCTGCGCTTTAAGAAACCTGAAGTCATCGGTGCTGATGTACCCGGAGGCCAGCTATTCCTTTGACGGGACGGCGACCTCGCTGCCGTCTTCCCTGGGAAAATGTCTGAAGCTCCTGCAGGTGCCGGTGGTGATGATCCGGACCGAGGGCGCCTTCGGGCGGGATCCCCTCTACAACGGCCTTCAGATCAGGAAGACAGATGTCTCGGCCTCGATGACCTATCTGCTGTCGCCGGAGGACATCGCCGCCATGAGCGTGGAGGAACTCAATGCGGTGCTCCGGGAACAGTTTACATTCGATAACTTCCGTTGGCAGCAGGAAAACGGCGTGGTCATCACGGAGGATTTCCGGGCGGACGGCCTGAACCGTGTGCTGTACAAGTGTCCCGTCTGTGGATGTGAAGGGGCGATGACCGGGAAGGGCACGACGCTGACCTGCGGTCATTGCGGCCGTGTCTGGACGCTGACGGAGGCAGGCTTTCTGGAATCCGGGGACGATCCGGTCTTTACCCATGTGCCCGACTGGTACGCGTGGGAGCGGGATTGTGTCCGCCGCGATATTCTGGAAGGCCGCTACAGCCTTGATATTCCGGTGGAGATCGCCATGCTGGTGGATACGAAGAGCCTCTATCGCGTGGGCAGCGGCCGTCTGCGTCACGGACCGGAGGGGTTCCGTCTGGAAGGCTGCGGCGGCCGCCTGACGGTGACGGTGCCGCCGGAAAATACCTACAGTCTTTACGCGGATTATTACTGGTATGAGATCGGTGATATGATCTGTATCGGCGATGACCGGGCGCTGTATTACTGTTTCCCCGAAAAGGGCTGTGATGTGGCGGCGCGGACACGCCTGGCGACCGAAGAATTATACCGGCTGAAACAGATGAACAGGAAAGGAAGATAAACACCATGATCGATTTTCTGAGGGAGGAGGGCATCTCCGGGAGACTTCTTGATGAGGCGGCACGCTTTGCGGCCCGCTATGGGATCGATGCCGGCTGTGCGGACAGGATCCCGGTGCCGCGGTTTCACTATTTCGGCCGCGAGGTGTGGGAGGAAGCCATCACCGCCGTGCTGGCCGGCTGCCATCTTCTTTTGTCCGGCTCCAAGGCCACCGGTAAAAATGTTCTGGCGGAAAATCTGGCAGCTCTCTTCGGCCGTCCGATCTATGAGGTCTCCTTCCACATCAATACTGACGCGGCTTCCCTTCTGGGTTCGGACACCTACGGTGAAGGCCGTGTCTACCTGCGGAAAGGCCCTGTCTATCAGTGTGCCGAGGCCGGCGGCTTCGGTGTCCTGGATGAAATCAATATGGCTAAAAACGAATCACTGGCGGTGCTCCATGCCATCCTTGACTACCGCCGGGTGATTGATATGCCCGGCTACAGCCGCATTCATCTCCATGAGGCGACCCGTTTCATCGGGACGATGAATTACGGCTACGCGGGTACCCGGGATCTCAACGAGGCGCTGACTTCGCGATTTGTGGTGATCGACATGCCTCAGCTGGACGGGGACGGTCTGGCCCGTCTCTTCCGTCAGGAATTCCCGGAGCTGGATCCGCGCTGGGCCGAACAGCTGGCGGCCTTTTTTGAAGAACTTCAGACAAAATGCACCGGCGGCGAAATATCGACCCGCTCGTTGGATCTTCGGGGGATGCTCTCTGCCATCGCGCTGATGAAGCAGGGGCTGGATGCCTTCAGCGCCCTGAAGATGGGCCTTGCCAACAAATGCTTTGATGATTACGAGAAGCAGCTGGTCCTTGACGTGGCGGCTTCCCGTTTCCCGAAGGAGATAAGTTCCTCAGAGGTGTTCTCCCGATGACGATTACGGAGGAACAGAGGCGCCGGGCGGATAACCAGATCTGGAATGCCGCCGGCATCTACGGTTTCCGGCCCCGGATCCGTGCCTATGACGACCAGGGACGGGCCGAACTCTACTGGAACAGCGTTATCGGCGCCTGCCGCAAGCATTACGGCGAGGCTCTGGAGTCCCTGTTTGACGATGTGGAAGGGTCCCTGGGGGAGGCTGTCTGCGAACAGATTCTCTGGCTCGGACTGGAGCATGCCTGCTATGAACGGGAGGCGCCGGCAAGGCCGGCCTTTCCGGTGCTGAGACAGGCGTACGCCCGCCGTATGCTGGGGCAGGAGACAGCGGGGCTGCCGCCGGTCTGGAGCCGTATCTGGCAGGCGTATTTCCGCAGAGCTGCCGGCCTGGAGACAGACCTTGACGACAATGACCGGGCCCGCCTGGAGGATCTGGCTTTTTCCGGCAGCTGGAACGGCGCAGAACTGGCGATGCATGCCCGGGCGTATCTTGATAAATACCTGCTGCTGGCCGGAACGGAAGCGGACATTCCCGAAGGCAAGGCCGGCCGCTTCGGCTTTATCCGGAAGCGGCGTCTGAAAGCCGGTGACGGGGAAAAGGCGAAGAAGACGAAGCCGGTCAGCAATTTCGGCTTCGGCCTTCGCGAGAAAGCGGCCCTGGTTTACACGGAGGATGTCCTGAACGGCACACATCAGATCTTTGACATGAGCCGGGAGAAGAGCGATGAAGCCATCGCCCGTTTTGTCCGGGACGTTTTCGGAACACCGCTTCTGGATCCGGCAGCGACAGCCGCTTATGAGCGGCAGCTCTGCCGCGGCAGCCATAAGGATACACATCTGTATTTTGCTGAGGGTGACGGCCGTCTGGCGGATGACATCATCGGCTACGCCGGGGTGATCCGGCGCTCGGCTCTGGCCCAGATGGAGAAAAACCGCGAGTACTATGACGTCCGGCGGGACAGCTGCCGCCTGGCGATCCGTCAGCTGACCGAGAGGATCCGGCACGCGCTGCTGTCCCTGCGGGATGACAGCCTGGTCCGCGCGGCGGAGGGGCGTTTGGAGCCGGTGAGGGTCTGGCGGGCGGAACTTGTCAATGACGATAAGCTTTTTGAGAGAACGATCCTGGCTGACCGCGGGGATCTGACGGTGGATATCCTGATCGACAGTTCTCTGTCCCAGGTGGAGCGTCAGCAGTTGATCGCCGCCCAGGCCTATATGGCGGCTCAGAGCCTGACCAACTGCGGTATTCCCGTCAGGATACTGGCTTACAGTTCCCTGAGCGGCTATACGATTCTGACACAGTATCGGGATTACGACAGGCCGGAGGATAATGAACGCATTTTCAACTATACGACCTTCGGCGGTAACAGAGACGGTCTGGCTATCAAAACTCTGGGAGCGCTCTTTGACAACGCGCCCCGGACGCCGGAGCACCGCCTGGTCATTGTCTTGTCGGATGCCAAGCCAAATGATACGATATTCATTGAGCGCAGCGGCCGCCAGTGTCCCTACAACGGGGAGGCTGCCGTTGACAACACTGCGGCCGAGATCCGCCGCCTTAAGAGACGCGGCATCGCGGTGGTCTGCATTTTCACCGGGAACGATGACGATCTGCCGTCGGCCCGCTGCCTGTACGGACGAGATTTTGTCCGTATCCGGAGCCTGGACCGCTTCGCCGGGACGGTGGGAAATCTGCTGATCACGCAGCTGAGGGAATTTTCATAAGGAGTTATCAGTAAGATGAAGGATTTTGATGCTGTTGTTTTTGATATGGACGGGGTTCTCCTTGACTCGGAGACGCCGCTGATCCAAGCCTTTGAGGAGAGAGCCGCCGCCCGTGGTCTCAAGGCGGATATCGCGGCAATATGTCACCGGTGTCTCGGTGTGACCCGGGATATCTCCCGTCGTGTCTGGCAGGCGGAGTTCGGCGAGGATTTTGACTATGATGCCATGCGGGATGAGGCCTACGCCCTTTTTATGGAAAAGACGGCCGCCGGCGTGCCGATGAAGCCCTATGTGCCCGAGATGCTGGCCTGGCTCAAAGCCGCCGGCAAGAAAGTCGGGCTGGCTTCCTCCACACCCTGGGCGGTGGTGACGAAGGAGCTTAAGACAGACGGTCTTATCGATTATTTTGATGCGCTGGTATGCGGCGATATGGTGAGCCGCAGCAAGCCGGATCCGGCCATTTATCTGGAGGCCTGCCGTCGGCTGGGGGTCGATCCCCGGCGCAGTGCGGGCATCGAGGACTCTTTTGCCGGTGTGCGTGCCGTGAAGGCGGCCGGTATGCTGACGATCATGGTACCCGATATCCTGCAGCCCGATGAAGCGACACGAGAGGCTGCCGACTATGTCGCGCCCTCAATGGCAGAGGTGCGGCGCTATCTGGAGGAATAAGAACTATGCCGAGAGAAAAATTTCAATCCCGTTTGGGCTTTATCTTCGTCAGTGCCGGCTGTGCTATCGGTATCGGCAATGTCTGGCGATTCCCCTATGTCGTCGGTGAAAACGGCGGAGGTCTGTTTGTGCTCCTGTATCTGGCTTTCCTGGTCCTGATGGGGCTGCCGGTCCTGACGATGGAACTGGCTGTCGGCCGTGCCAGCCGGAAAAGTGCCGTTCTGGGCTACAGGGCCCTGGAAAAGCCCGGCAGCCGGTGGCATCTCCACGGCTGGGCCTGCCTGATCGGCTGCTATCTTCTGATGATGTTCTACACCACAGTTTCCGGCTGGATGCTGTCGTATTTCTTCAAATTTGCCGTCGGCACCTTTGGACCGGGTATGTCCGCCGAAGAGACGGCCGCCGTGTTTACGGCGCTTCTTGGCTCGCCGGGTGAGATGGCGGCCTGGATGTTCGTTACCGTTATCCTGGGATTCCTGATCTGCAGCCTGGGTCTGCAGAAGGGCGTGGAAAAGGTCAGCAAGGTCATGATGACAGCCCTTCTTCTTCTGATCCTGGTGCTGGCTGTCCACAGCCTGACCCTGCCCGGGGCCGCGGAGGGCCTGAAGTTTTATCTGGTGCCTGACCTGACCTCTGTCCGGACCAACGGCCTTGGCAAGGTGATCGCCGCCGCGATGAATCAGGCCTTTTTTACCCTGAGCCTCGGCATCGCCGCCATGGAGATCTTCGGCAGCTACATGTCCCGCGACAACACACTGCCGTCGGAGGCGGCCGGCATCTGCGCGCTGGATACCTTCGTGGCACTCATGTCCGGTCTGATCATTTTCCCGGCCTGCTTCTCCTTTGGTGTTCAGCCCGATCAGGGACCGTCACTGATTTTCGCCACGCTGCCCAATGTTTTCGTCAATATGACCGGAGGCCGTATCTGGGGAACCCTGTTTTTCCTCTTTATGACCTTTGCCAGCTTCTCGACGGTCATGGCGGTCTTCGAAAATATCATCTCCTTCTGCTGTGAGATGTTCGGGCTCGAGCGGCGCCGGGCGGTCATGATCAACGCTGTCGTGATCGTTATCGCCAGCCTGCCCTGCGTCTTCGGCTATAATATCTGGAGCAATCTGCGTTTCTTCGGCGGCCGGGATGTGCTGGATACGGAGGATTTTCTGGTCAGCAACCTGCTTCTGCCCATCGGCTCCCTGATCTTCTGCCTGTTCTGCACCCTGCGGGCCGGCTGGGGCTATGATCATTTTATCGAAGAATGCAACACGGGACGCGGGCTGCGTTACGGCCGATTCTTGAAGCCGTATTTCAAATACGTCCTGCCGCTCCTGATCCTGGTCATCATTTTCCAGGGACTGACCTGAAACACCGTCCCTGGCCCATTGGCATTTTCAAAAAAGGAGGAAACTTTGATGAGACGATCCGACCGTGAGATTACGGATAAGGAAGAAATGTTTGATGTTATCAGGCACTGCGATGTCTGCCGCCTGGGCCTGGTGGGAGAGGACGGTCTGGCCTATATCGTCCCGCTTAATTTTGCACCGGAGTTTGAGGACGGCCGGGTGCGCCTGTATTTTCACAGCGCCCTGGAGGGCCTCAAGATGGACCTGATAAAACAGAATCCCCGGGTGAGCTTTGAGATGGACTGTGATCACCGGCTGGTCTATCGTCCTGAACTGAAGAACTGCACCTTCTGCTTCCGGTCAGTCATGGGCAGCGGTCTTATCCGCTTTCCGGAGGAAGGTGAGAAGAAGGCGGTCATGGAAAAGCTGATGAGGGCTTATCATGACGGCGAGGCATTGCCTTTCAATGAGAAGAGCCTTGCGGTGACGGCGGTGTACTGTCTGGAGGTCACGGCGATGACGGGCAAAAAACGTCTGCTTCCGTGATAAAAGAACAGATATTTCTATGGAAAAATGATGTCGGACGCGCTACTATACAGATACATAAGTTCGCGATGATGCCATCGGGCACCGTCACAGATAAAAGGAGGAACCTATTATGAAATACGTTTGCAGCATCTGCGGTTGGGAATACGACGAAGAAGCCGGTTATCCGGACGGCGGCATCGAGCCGGGCACAAAATGGGAAGATCTGCCGGATGATTTCAGCTGCCCGCTCTGCGGCGTCGGCAAAGACGATTTCGAAGAAGCCTGATCGCTTCCGATCAAGAGATGATAAGCGGCGTTTCTCTATAGAGACGCCGCTTTTTTATGGTTTTTTTATCAGCGGCCGACGGCAGGCGGTGTACAATGGTCTGTAGTCTGCCATGCTGTGAAAGGTTTGACGGCATGCCATGAAATATGAGACGGAGGACAGGACCATGGGAAAAGTGATCGGCATCGATCTGGGAACGACGAACAGCTGTGTCGCGGTGATGGAAGGCGGACAGCCGACAGTCATCATCAATGCGGAGGGCCAGCGTACGACGCCGTCCGTGGTCGCCTTTGACAAAAACGGCAGCCGCATCATCGGCGATACCGCCCGACGGCAGGCTTCGGTCAATGCCGACAGAACGGTTGTCTCAATTAAACGGGAGATGGGCACCGGCTATACCAAACGGATCGACGGCCATGCCTATACGCCGCAGGAATTGTCGGCGATGATCCTGATGAAGCTCAAAAAAGACGCCGAGGCTTATCTGGGAGAACCGGTCGCGCAGGCCGTGATTACGGTGCCGGCATATTTTAATGATGCCCAGCGTCAGGCCACCAAGGATGCCGGCCGCATAGCCGGTCTCAATGTTCTGCGCATCATCAATGAACCGACTTCGGCAGCTTTGGCTTACGGCCTTGATCACGGCGAACGGCGCCGCATTATGGTTTATGATCTCGGCGGTGGTACCTTTGACGTCTCGGTGATCGAGATGGGCGACTCCCTGATCGAGGTGCTGGCCACGGCGGGTGACAACCATCTGGGCGGGGACGATTTTGATGCCTGTCTTGCGGATTATCTGATAGCGGAATTCCGCCGGCAGACGCGGGTCGATCTCAGAAAAGACACCACCGCCTGTTACCGGGTGAAGGAAGCGGCAGAAAAGGCCAAGAAGGATCTGTCGGTCATGTCGGAGACAACGGTCAATCTGCCCTTTATTACGATGGTGAGAAACGAGCCGAAGCATCTGGAAATGACGATCACCCGTTCACTCTTCAATTCACTGACTAAGACGCTGGTGGACAGAACAGAGGATCCGGTCAGACAGGCTCTCAGCGATGCGGGACTCACACCTTCCGATCTGGATATGGTGCTTCTGGTGGGCGGCTCCACCCGTATTCCGGCGGTGCAGGAGAAGGTACGCCTGTTGACGGGCCGTGAGCCGGCCCGCCATATCAATCCCGACGAATGCGTGGCACTGGGTGCTGCGATCCAGGGTGAAAAGCTGAGCGGCAGCGGCTGTCTGGCCGGCAGTGCCGCCGCAGAACTGGTGCTGATGGACGTCACGCCGCTGTCATTGTCCATCGAGACCGTCGGCGGTGTGGCAACCCGTCTGATCGACCGCAACACAACGATTCCGGCCAGGCACAGCCAGATCTTCTCTACTGCCATGAATTACCAGACATCGGTGGATATCAAGGTTCTGCAGGGCGAGCGTCATTTTGCCAGAGATAATAAGCTTCTCGGCAACTTCCGCCTGACAGGCATCAAGCGCGCGCCCAGGGGTGTTCCGCAGATCGAGGTGACCTTCGATATCGACGCCAACGGCATTGTGCGCGTCTCGGCGAAGGATCTGGGCACCGGCCGCGCCCAGGAGATCACCATCACCTCCTCGTCCAATATGTCCGAGGCGGAGATCCAGCGTGCCATGGCCGATGCCGCACGCTATGAAGCTGAGGACAACGAGCGGCGCCGCATGCAGGCGCTGGTGGCAGAAGCGCAGGAGCTGGCTTACAAGGTTGAGACAGCCCTCAGAGACAAGGAGACAAAAGGAAGCCTCGACAAGGACAGAAAAGCCCGTATCAAGGCGGATCTTAAAAGTCTGGAAGCCTGCCTGCGTCACCAGAAGCCGGGACACGAGGAGCTGTCGGCTTACGATGAACTGAAACGGCACAAGGAGGCCCTGACCGTGAGTGCGTCGGGACTTATCTGAGAATTCCCGAAAAGAAAGAGACGACCGCAAAATGAGCCTTCGGAGGCCCCGTCAAAAGCAGTACGGCGGGTATCCGAAGGCTCATATGATAAGGTTTTCTGTCAGGGCTGTGCCTGAGTGATATCAGGGCGATGCCAGAATGAAGGGTATGGTGACGGTTCGCCCGTTGATGACGGTGCGGGTGATTGTCAGTCTGTCCCCGGACGGTCCTTTTTGGCGGCGGCCCTCCAGCACGACGGTCAGGCGGCCGTCTTCACAGTGGTAGGTCTCCGTGACGGTTCTGCCGCCGTCTGAGGCCAGCAGCATTTTTCGGAAATCCTCAAGGATACCGGGAAGTACCGTCGCCTGGCGGACGATCGCTTCCGCGGGTCCGTAGACGGCGCTCAGCTGAGCCGCGACGGCGGCAAACCAGGGCGAGGCAGCCGCGCCGGTTTTGCGGCGGGTGTCGGAGGAATCGGGCATAAGTGTTCTCCTTTTCGTGACAGACGGGTTGCGGTGCGGTTCAGTTGTCTGCCGTATCCTCAAAATCCTTCAGATCCTCCGGTGTGAGAGAACCGACGGACTCCGGCGAAGCGTTCTTAGGCAGAAGGATCGACATCAGCAGGGAGACAACAAAGACGCCCGCCACCGGGTTGCCGGCGAAGATATCACCGACAATGGCCGGCATGTGGCTGAAAAAGCCGTCGACCTGGGTGACGCCGATGCCGATGGAGAGAGAACCGGCGGCGATCAGCATGTTGCGCGGCAGATCAAGCCGGCAGGCACTCATCATGGAGACGCCGGAGACAATGATGGAACCGAACATCATGACGGTGCAGCCGCCCAGGACGCAGTCGGGCAGGGTCGAGAAGAAGGCACCGATCGGCGGGAAGAGGCCGGCCAGGATCAGAGCCAGGGCGCCGAACATGATGGTGAAACGGTTGACGACCTTGGTCATGGCGACGAGGCCGACGTTCTGACTGAAAGATGTGATCGGCGAGCAGCCGAAGATGCCGCCGGAGATGGCGGAGAGGAAACCGTCGCAGGCCAGAGAGCCGGAGACCTCCCGGTCAGTGATGTCGCGGCCCAGACCGCCGGAGCAGACGGCTGAGGTATCGCCGATGGTTTCGGCGGCGGAGACCAGGAAGACCAGCAGGACGGAGATGATGGCACCCGCACTGAACTTCGGTGTGAAATGGCACAGCTGCGGCAGGGAAATGATGCCGAGTTCGTTGATGGTATCGGAGATCGTGGAGAAATCCACCATACCGAAGACAATGGCGACGACGTAGCCGACGATGAGGCCGAAGAGGACGTAGAGCTGTTTCCAGAAGCCCCTGGCCAGGCTCTGGAAGACCAGACAGGCCACCAGGGTGATGGTGGCGACGAGGAGGTTCTGCCAGGTGCCGAATGCGTAGGCGCCGGAGGAACCGTAGGAATTGATGCCGACATTGAGCAGGGAGAAACCGATCGTGGTCACGACGCAGGCGGAGACGATGGGCTGAATCAGATGACGCCAGTATTTGGCGGTAAGACCCAGGACGCCTTCCACGCAGCCGCCGACGATGATGGCGCCGATCATCAGACCATAGTCTTTGGCTGCCAGCAGCATCATGGCAGAAACGAAGGTGAAGCTGATGCCCATGACGACGGGCAGCCGCGAGCCGATCTTCCAGATCGGATAGAGCTGGATCAGCGTGCCGATACCGGCGATCACCATGCAGTTCTGGATAAGACGGGCTGTTTCCACGGCGGTGAAGCCTTCACCGTTGTAGACCGCCACCGAGGAGATCAGAAGGATCGGGGCGATATTGGAGACAAACATCGCCAGCACATGCTGGAGTCCGAAAGGGATCGCTTTGGATACGGGAACGCGGCCGTCCAGCTTGTAAATATTATCGACAGAGACATTGTCGGAAGAGTGGGCCATGGCAGCAACCTCCTGAAAGATAATTTAGACTAACTTAATATTAGACCGTTTCGGAGAAATATACAATAAATTTGTTTGAATATAAAAAATATTGTTGAAAAACGCTGAAAAATCCTCAGTTTCTTTTGGCGGTTTCGCATGGCCCCGGTGTTCGCCTTGCATCGGCCTTTTTTTTGTGATAACGTAATCACCGTCCGTCGTCAGGCGGTTCCGACAGGAGAGACAGGTGATTGTGTTATGAAAAACAGTAAAAATATGAAAGGCATCCTTTTGCTGCTTCTGACGGCCCTTGTCTGGGGCATGGCCTTTGTGGCCCAGTCGAAGGCGGCCGATGCCATGGGCCATTTTACTTATGTGGCGGCCCGCAATGTGCTGGCAATTCTTTTTCTTATGGTCCTTCTGGGGCTGCGCGCCGTTTTCCGCCGGCGGGGCGGGGAAGCGTCTCCGGAGAAGAAGGTGCCGCTTAAGCGCGTGCTGACAGCCGGCTTTCTCGTGGGTCTGTGCCTCTTCGGCGGCTCCAATCTGCAGCAGGCCGGGATCGGCAGTTATCCCGACGGGGCGGCGGCGGCCGGCCGCGCCGGTTTCCTGACGGCGACCTATGTGGTCATGGTGGCCGCGGCGGCTTTTTTCACCGGAAAAAAGCTGCATCCGCTGATTTTTGCGGCGGTGGCGGTCTGTATCGGCGGGATGTATCTTCTGTGCCTGTCCGGCGGTATTTCCGGTATCTACATCGGAGATGGCCTGGTGCTTTTGTCCGCCCTCTGCTTTACCGGGCAGATCATGTTTATTGACCGGTTCTCAGACGTGGACGGCCTGGTGCTGTCATGCCTGGAATTTATCGTGACCTTTATTCTGTCCTTCATCGGGGCACTCCTTTTTGAAGCGCCGAGTCTGAGTCAGATCCGCGCGGGGCTTTTGCCGATCCTCTATGCCGGCCTGGTTTCCAGCGGCATCGGCTATACGTTGCAGATCCTCGGCCAGAAGTATACCGATCCCGCCTCCGCCTCCATCGCCATGTCGATGGAATCGGTCTTTGCGGCACTGGCCGGCTGGCTGCTGCTTCACGAACGGCTGAGCCCGGTGGAACTTCTGGGCTGTTTCCTGGTCTTCTCGGCCGTGATCCTGGCTCAGGTGCCGGATTTCCTCGGGAAAAAAGCATAACCATCAAAAAAGTCCGAGGCCGTTTTCCGGCTTCGGACTTTTATTGCGGTTTGTCCGGGGAGCCTGGGGCGGCCCGGACTCGGAACACTTTTGGCACGGTTTGATACTCGCCGGCTGTTTGCTGTCCGTCAGCGGTCTGCTGCCCGTTTCAGCGGGTTTTCGTGCAGGACCTTGCGGCAGACGCGGCGGAACATCAGGAGAGTGATCACGACAGACATAACTTCGGCGATCGGGAAGCTGAGCCAGACGAGGTCTACGATGCCGCTCCGGGCCAGGAGATACGCCGCCGGGATCAGGATAACAAGCTGGCGGCAGACCGAGACGATCAGCGAATAGATGCTGACGGAGAAGGCCTGGAAGACGCTGCCGAGAATAATGCAGACGGCTGCCAGCGGGAAATGAACGGCGACGATGCGCATCGCCGGAATGCCGATCGTCAGCATGCGGCCGGAAGCATTGAAGATGCCAAGAAGCTGTGCCGGGAACAGTTCAAAGCACAGTGTGCCGAGGACCATGATAACCACGGCCAGCCCCAGCGCAAAGCGCAGAGTGCCGCGGATGCGGTCCTTTTTGCCGGCGCCGAGATTATAGGCCAGAATGGGGATGATGCCGGCATTGATGCCGAAGACCGGCATGAAGAAGAAGCTCTGCAGCTTGAAGTAAGCCCCGAAGACGGCGGTGGCCGTCGAGGAGAAGGTGTCAAGGATCCGGTTCATGGCATAGGACATGATCGAACCGATGGCCATCATCAGAATAGACGGGACGGCCACAAGATAGATATCCCGTACCACGGCGGCTTTCGGACGCAGGATGCGTTTCCCTGAAAGATGGATGTCATGATTAAAGCGCAGGTTCAGAAAAAGGCCGAGGACGGAGGCGATGATCTGGCCGAAGACCGTGGCGATGGCGGCGCCGGCGATGCCCAGAGCGGGGGCACCCCACAGACCGAAAATCAGAATGGGATCCAGGAGGATGTTGATGACGGCACCGGTGACCTGTGAAAACATACTCAGAACCGTACGCCCCGTGGACTGCAGAAGCCTTTCAAAAGTCATCTGGAAAAAGACGCCGATCGACATGGTGCAGCACAGCGTGGTGTAAATAATGCCGAATTCTCTGACAGCTTCGCTGCTGGTCTGTGATATGATAAAGGGACGGCTGGCGGTCAGTCCGATCACCAGGAACGCCAGATAGCTGAAAAAGGCCAGTGCGATGCCGGTATTGGCGGCGTCATCGGCGCGGTCAAAGCGCTTCTCGCCCAGAGAACGGGAGAGGAGAGCGTTGATACCGACACCGGTGCCGGAACCGACGGCAATCATCATGTTCTGGATCGGGAAGGCGACGGTGACGGCTGCCAGAGCATCCTCTGACAGGCGGGCGACGAAATAACTGTCCACGATGTTATAGAGAGCCTGAACCAGCATGGAGAACATCATGGGCAGCGCCATGCTGATGACAAGTTTTTTTATGGGCATCACACCCATTTTGTTTTCACGTGTTTCCATATCATTTACCTCTCACAAAACGTAAGCTTTAGTATAACGGAACAGAACCGGTCTGTATAGACCGGTTTCGGATAAGAACTATGAAAATGAAAAGCAGCACCACTGTCAAAGCGATGACCGAGGGCAGTATCCTCCGGCATCTTCTTCTGTTTTCTCTGCCGCTTCTGGGCGGTAATCTCTTTCAGCAGGCTTATAACCTGATCGATGCGGCCATCGTCGGACGCACCCTCGGTGCCGATGCGCTGGCAGCGGTCGGCGCGTCCTCCTCGGTTCAGTTTTTAGTGCTGGGCTTCTGCATGGGGATCTGTATCGGCATGGCTATCCCGATCGCAACGGCCTTCGGCGCCCGCCGTTATCATGAGATGCGCCAGTATCTCTATATCGGCGCGGTGCTGGCGGCGGTGATCGCCCTTCTTCTGGCGGTGATCACCGTGGTGCTGTGTCCGCAGATCCTCCATATGATGAAGACCCCGGAGGAAATATTCACAGACGCGGATCGCTATCTCCGCACCATTTTTGCCGGAATTCCTGTGACGGTTTTCTATAATTATCTGGCCGGCATACTCAGGGCTGTGGGCGATTCCGTTACACCCTTCTTTTTTCTGGCGCTGTGTTCGTTTGTCAATGTGGCCCTGGATCTTGTTTTCATCAAGGTCCTGGGGATGGGCTGCTTCGGAGCCGCCCTGGCGACGGTGGCGGCCCAGGCCATCAGCTGCGGCCTGTGCTTCCTGGTGATTCTCCGGCGTTTTGAGATCCTGCATTTCCGGGCAGAGGACAGGGTCTGGAATCGCCGCATGATGATCAGGATGCTGAATATGGGCATTCCCATGGGTATCCAGTTTTCCATCACCGCCATCGGTTCCATGGTCATGCAGACCTGCAACAATGCCCTTGGTACCGTCTATGTAGCCGGTTTTGCGGCGGCGATGAAGATCAAGCAGCTCTTCATCAGTCCCTACGATTCCCTGGCCACGGCCTCGGCGACCTTCGTCTCGCAGAACTTCGGAGCCCGTCACCGCGACCGCATTCACAAGGGTTACCGGACAGCCCTCGGCATGGGCTTTGTGTACTGTGTCGTATCGGCTTCGGTACTGATCTTCTTCGGCCGTCAGCTCTCCATGCTCTTCCTGAAGGACGGCGCACCGGCGATCCTCGATGCTGCCGAAAAGTTCCTGAAGTACAACGGTTACTTCTGGTTCATCCTGGGCATTCTGATCATCACGCGTCAGACGGTGCAGGGGCTGGGCTGGAGCAAGAGGGCCATCGTCGGAGGCTGCCTGGAAATGGCGGCCCGCAGCGTGGTCTGCCTCGGCCTGACAGGAAGCCTGGGCTTCACCGCCATCTGCTTTGCCGATGCCTCAGCCTGGTTCAGCTCCGGCGTCTACTGCGTGATTCTGCTGGGCTTCTGTTTCCGGCATGTGGACCGCATCCTGAATAACCGTTCTTGAATCGTTTTTTTGAAAGTTTTATACTGTAGCTATCTTTGCAGGCAATAAGGAGGTATATGAGATGGCTGTTACTTTACTGGATGGGGCTTACGGCACAGCTCTGATGGCAAAGATCAATGCCCGGGGAATCGAAGATCACGATCCGGTCTGGGCTTTTAATCTGCGTTATCCCGATGTGGTGAGTGAACTGGCAGCAGAGTATGCCGCTGCCGGCTCTGAGATCGTTCAGGCCAATACCTTCACGGCCAACCGCCATTCCGTCGGTCATTTTTCCGATTATCAGGTGGCGGATGTGGTGCGCGAGGGTGTACTTCTGGCCAAAGAGGGCGTGAAAGGCACCGGGGCGAAGGTCAGTGTGGATGTCGGGGCTCTCTCGATGCTGCTTAAGCCCTACGGGACCCTGACGGCGGAGGAATGCGAGGCCATCTACCGGGAACAGATCGAACCGGGTGTCAAAGCCGGTGCTGATCTCATATTCCTGGAGACCTTTATCGATCTGTCTATGATGGAGATCGCGGCGAAGGCCGCGTTGAGCTACGGTGTGCCGGTCTTTTGTTCCATGACCTTTGAAAAGCGCCGCCGTACGATCATGGGCAACAGTGTCAAGCAGATCGTGAAGACTCTGGAGCCTCTGGGTATCGCCGCTGTGGGTATGAACTGCTCCATGGGCCCGGCGGAATCCCTGGAGGTCATCCGGGAGTATCATGAGATGACCTCTCTGCCGCTGATCTTCAAGCCGAATTCCGGCAAGCCGATCGTGGCAGCGGACGGGTCGATGACGCAGCCCTACACGGCGGAGCAGTTTGTGGAGGAAATCAGGCCGGCTCTGGACTTTGTGTCTTATGTCGGCGGCTGCTGCGGCTCTGATGTCAGTTATATCCGTGCCCTGCGCCGGGAAATCGACAGCAGACGATGAAGGACTCAGAGACATGCGTTTAAACCCTATTAATAAGGCAACACAGGAAGAGCGGGCCCGTATTCTGACGGAGGCGCCGATACCGTCTCTGATCACCACGCTGGCGGTGCCGACGATCATCAGTATGCTGGTGACGGCGCTGTACAATATGGCCGATACCTTTTTTGTGGGGAAGATATCCACAGAGGCGACGGCGGCTGTCGGCCTGGTTTTTTCTGTTATGGCGATCATACAGGCCCTCGGCTTTCTGGCCGGACACGGCTCGGGAAATTACATGTCGCGGCGGCTTGGCGCCGGTGACCGCCGGGAGGCGGAGGTCATGGCTTCCACGGGCTTTACAGCCGGTATTCTGATCGGCATCGTGGTTGCGGCGGCCGGTATCAGAAACATCACACCGTTATCGCTGTTTCTTGGAGCGACGCCGACAACACTGGCGGACACACAGGCTTACATGTCTGTTATTCTGCTGGGGGCTCCGGTTATCATCGGATCTTTTGTTCTTAATAATCAGCTGCGTTTCCAGGGAAGCGCTTCATACGCGATGATCGGGCTGATGAGCGGTGCCGTGATCAACGTGGCGCTGGATCCGCTGCTTATCTTTGGTTTTGACATGGGTGTTGCCGGGGCTGCCTGGGCCACCATTATCGGTCAGGCCGTCAGTCTCCTGGTTCTTTTTGTCATGACACAGACCGGAAACTGTATTCACCTGTCGGTGACCTGTATTCGTCTGACACCGCATTTTATCGGCCAGATGCTGAACGGCGGCATGCCGTCGCTGGCCAGACAGGGGATGGCTGCCGTGGCCACGCTTCTGCTCAACCGGTATGCGGGCGTTTACGGCGGTGATGCGGCGATCGCGGGGATGTCCGTGGTGAGCCGCGTGATGCTGATGTCCGGCTCGGCTCTTATTGGCTTCGGCCAGGGCTTTCAGCCTGTCTGCTCCTTTAATTACGGAGCCGGCAGGAAGACCAGGGTTCGGGAAGGTTATTTCTTCTGCCTTCGTTACGGGACTGTCTTCATGACAACGGTCGGGATTCTGTGCTTCGTCTTCGCGCCGCAGATCGTCGGTTATTTTCGTTCGGATCCCGCTGTGATAGAGGTCGGCTCAGCCGCTCTCCGCTGGCAGGCGGCGGTGCTTCCGCTGTCGGCCACGATCATCATGACCAATATGCTGCTGCAGTCGATCGGCCGCGGCGTCAAGGGCTCTGTCATGGCGGCCTGCCGCAACGGCCTTTGTTTTATTCCTCTTCTGATTATACTGTCGACAGTACGCGGTCTGTTTGGCGTGGAGATAGCACAGAGCTGTGCCGATGTGCTGTCCTTTGTTATAGCCATTCCGATGGCCAGTTCGGAATTATCAAAAATGAAAAAAGAGGCTTTACCGGTTCAGGCGGATGCCTGACCGGACAGACACGAAAGAGACAAGCTCAGGCTTGAGAAAGGTGGAAATATCATGAGTGGACATGTTGAAAAAGCTAAAGAACTGAGAAATATCGCCGAGCCGCATCATAACTGCGCTCAGAGCACCCTGATGCCCTTTGCCGCCGAGAACGGACTGGCGGAGGAACAGGCCTTTGCCCTCGCGGCCTGCTTCGGTAAGGGTATGCGTATGGGCAGTGTCTGCGGCGCCGTGACAGGCGGGCTGATGGCCCTTGGCCTCAAAGGTGCCGACGCCGCCGTTCAGGCGGAATTCATCCGCCGTTTCCGTGAAAAGCATGGCGGCAGACTCCTCTGCGATGATCTTCTGGCGGCTGCCGATGAGGCGCAGGTGCCGCACAAGGTCAATTGCGACGGCTGTGTGGCTGACGCTGTGGCCATCATCGATGAACTCGGCATCTGAGGCAGGAGTACAGAACTCCTGACTTGCCGGCATGAGAACAGAAAAGGGGCGGGTGAAAAATGAGGATCATTTATCACCCGCCCCTTTATATGACCAGATGGGAAACTGCCTGCCGGCTTACACAGCAGCCAGCTCTTCGGCCAGAGCCGCCAGAGCCGCTTCGGATTCGGCATTCAGGGCTGATTTGATTGTGACGGTGTTCTCGCAGAAGGTCAGGTTTTTGGAACCCTCCAGCAGGGAACGGATTGTTTTGGCGGCCGTCGGGGCCCAGGAACCGTTTTCGACGATGCCGATGGTGCGGTTCTGATAGCAGCGTTCCGTCAGATGCTCCACATAGGTGCGCATAAACGGGAAGCAGTCGTTGTTGTAGGTGGTGGTGGCCAGGACCAGACGGTCGTAGCGGAAGGCGTCCTCCACCGCTTCCGGCATATCCATGCGGGCCAGATCGTGAACGGAGACCTTGACGCCTTTTTCCTCCAGCATGGCGGCCAGTTTCTCCACAGCCGTTTTGGTGTGGCCGTAGACGGAGGTATAGGCGATAGTCACACCCTTATCCTCCGGCTGATACGTGGTCCAGAGGTTGTATTTTTCCAGATAGTAACCCAGATCTTCCTTCAGGACAGGACCGTGAAGGGGGCAGATAACCGCGATGTCCAGCCTGGCAGCCTTCTTCAGGACAGCCTGTGCCTGGGGACCGTATTTGCCGACGATGCCGAAGTAGTAGCGGCGGGCCTCGCAGGTCCAGCCTTCCGGATCCTCGACATCGTTGGCACCGAATTTGCCGAAGGCGTCGGCTGAGAAGAGCACCTTATCCCGGCTGTCGTAGCTCATGATAACTTCCGGCCAGTGCACCATCGGGGCGGTGATAAAGGACAGCGTGCGGGTGCCCAGATCGAGGACATCGCCTTCCTTGACAACCATACGGCGGTCGGCGTAATCGGTGCCGAAGAACTGCTGCATCATCACAAAGGCCTTGGCACTGGCAACGATCACGGTCGTCGGATAGAGCTCGGCGAAGACGGCAATGCTGGCGGAATGATCCGGTTCCATGTGGTGGACGATCAGATAGTCCGGCGCCTTATCTCCGAGGACTTCGCGGATATTGGCAAGCCAGGTTTCGGTGCTGCCGGCGTCGATGGTATCGCAGACAGCGGTTTTATCGTCAACGATGACATAGGAATTATAGGCCATGCCGAGGGGGACATCGTACTGTCCTTCAAACAGGTCGACTTCATGGTCATCAGCGCCGACATAAAAAATTGAATCTGTGACTTTTATCATGGTCAAAAGTTCCCTTTCCTATACTATAGTATCGTTATGAATTCCAATTCCACAGTATAGCAAAAAGAAGAAAAGATGGCTATAATGTAACACTATGAAAAGATACTTCCTGACAATTATTTTCATACTGGTTATGGCATTGACTGCCGGTGCCGTATCGGTGCAGGCCTTCAGCCGTGATGAAGTCCTCTATGCGGGACGGCTCCGGGAAAACGGCGATGCGGATTATGCGATGACGCCCGCCTCCTGGATGCAGGGTACGGTGCCCTATACACCGGACAGGTACCTCCGGGCGGGAGCCTCCTCCGATCGGGTCGGCAACGGCGGCTGCTCGTATTTTGCAGCGGCCTACATGCTTCTTAAGATGGGGCAGCTGGATATCCGCAGCGGGGAAGACCCGATCACGGTGCTGGATAAGATGGAAGCCGTCAAAGGCTGGCTCACCTGGGGAAAGATGGATTATGAGAGGATTGATGAAGCTTATCCCGCGGTGACCTGCCATGGCTACAAGGTCCGGTTTTCCTCTTCCGATTATCACCGGCAGGTGGAAGAATTGAGACAGCTGACGGAAGAGGGGTATTTTATTATCTGCTGTCTCGACGGCGCCTACTCAAACGGCCATTATATCTTCATCGATGAGATTCTTGATGATGACGATCTGGTGATCGGCGACAGCGCCTATGAGGGTACGAACTGGAGCGATACCCATGGGCCGCTGGGCGGTTATCTGGTGGATTATTCCATCTTTACCTGCCGCGGTGTTAAGCCCGCGGACACGGATTCGATCTATACCTGCAACCGGGATGAGAAGCTGAGCCCTGAGGCGGTGCAGGCCTATCGAGAAAAAAAGGCGTCGATCGTTACCAGCCGGGATATGGGAAAAAGCCGCCGGAAGAAAGAGGAAAATGCGGAAACATGACGGATGAGAAGACAATCCTGGAAGCCCGCCTTCGGGATCTTGCGGGGCGTACCTGGGAGCGGGATGTCATGACCCGGACCGATTTTCTGACACCGGCCGAACAGGCGCAGCTCGAAGTGCTGAGACGGCGCGGTCCCGCGGAGGGACTGCCGCCGGTGCCTTGTGTGCTCTGGGGCGGCTATCCGGAAGCGGAACGGCGGGCGGCCTTTTTCCTGCCGTCCTATCTGGATGAAGAGACGCTGATGGCTATGGAAAAAAGCGATCCGGCGGTGACCTGTCTCCGCGCGGCGCCGCTTCAGCGGAAGTTCGGTGAGAGTCTGACACACCGGGACTATCTTGGAGCCCTGATGAATCTGGGCATTGAGAGGGCGGTGATCGGCGATATTCTGGCCGACACCGAAGCGGGGGAAGCCGCTATTTTCGTGATGACGCCTCTGGCGGGCTGGATCACGGAGGAACTGACACGCATACGGCACACCACGGTCAGCCTGAAGGCCGTCCGGCCGGAGGCGGTGCACGCCGCGCCCCGCTTTGAAGAGAAACAGGGCTTCTGTGCTTCGGAGAGACTGGATGCCGTCATCGCGCTGGCCTTCCGCCTCTCCCGGGACAAGGTCTCCGGGCTTATCGACGGCGGCGCGGTCGCTGTCGACGGTGCCGTCATGATGACGGGCGGCAGAACGCTGAAGACCGGCAGCCGTGTCTCGGTCCGGGGATACGGCAAATTCATCTACGACGGCCCGGCCGGGGTCTCCCGAAAGGGCAGGCTGATCGTCAGGCTGCGGCAGTATTGTTAGGCGAAGACGGTCAGGATATCGGGGGGGAGACCCCCTTGTTTTCGGGAAAAAACGGATGCTATACTTTTTTCAGGCAGCCATACACTGATGACAAAGCCCGCTTCAGCGGCGGGACAGGGAGGAAACAGAATGGAAACAAAGAAAGCGTACATTTTTCTGGCAGATGGGTTTGAAGAGGTAGAAGCCCTGACGGTGGTGGACCTGCTGAGACGGGCCGATATCCGCTGCGAGATGGTATCGATATCAGATTCCCTTGAGCTGGTCGGCCGCAGCCGCATTCATGTGAAGGCTGACCGCCTCTTTGAGGATGTCCGCTTTGACGACGCCGACCTTCTGGTGCTTCCCGGCGGGATGCCCGGCACGCTTCATCTGGCGGGCCACGCCGGCCTCTGTGATCTTCTGAAGGATAAGGCGGCGGATAAGCATGTTCTTATCGGCGCGATCTGCGCGGCACCGACGGTGCTGGGCGGCCTCGGTCTTCTGAAGGATAAGAAGGCGACCTGTTTCCCGGGTATGGAGGATCAGCTGAAATGCGCCCGCCATTCCGTCAAGAAGGTGGTGAAGGATGAGCGCATTATCACCAGCCGGGGCCTCGGTACGGCCGTGCCCTTTGCCCTTCGTCTGATAGAGGCCCTTGAAGGCGAAGAACGTGCTCAGGATGTTGCACAGGGCATTGTTTTTCAGCTTTGACTGTGATATACTTCCATAGATATTGTGTTGCCCTGTAAAAAAATGACTGCCGGACAAAGGCGGAGTTAAGAATGGAGATAATATGAGCGTTAAGGTCGAAACATTAGAGCACAACATGGCGAAAATGACAATCGAAGTCTCAGCCGAAGATTTCATCGCTGCGATGAAGAATGCCTACAACAAGCAGAAGAAATCCCTGTCCCTGCCGGGCTTCCGCAAGGGCAAGGTGCCGATGGCCCTGGCCGAACAGACATACGGTCCGGCTATCTTCTACGATGATGCCGCCAACGAATGCATCAACAACACCTATCCGGCTGCCTGTACCGAGAGCGGTCTGGATATCGTTTCTTACCCGGAGATCGGCGTCGAGCAGATCGAGAAGGGCAAGCCCTTCATCTATACCGCCACTGTCGCCGTGAAGCCGGCCGTCACTCTGGGCGAATACAAGGGCCTTGAAGTGCCGAAGGTTTCTGTGGAAGTCTCCGATGAGGAAGTCGACGCTTCTCTGAAGGCCGAGCAGGAGAAGAATGCCCGCCTGATCGACATCGAAGACCGTGCTGTTGAAAACGGCGATACCATCGTTCTGGATTACAGCGGCGCCGTGGACGGCGTCAAATTTGACGGCGGCACAGCCGAGGATCAGACCCTGGTCATCGGCTCCGGTTCCTTTATCCCGGGCTTTGAAGATCAGCTGATCGGTGTCAATGCCGGCGAGAGCAAGGATGTGGTTGTGACCTTCCCGACGGAATATCACGCCAAAGAGCTGGCCGGCAAGGAAGCCGTCTTCGCCTGCACCGTCAAGAAGATCCAGGCCAAGGAACTGCCGGCTCTGGACGATGATTTCGCCAAGGATGTATCCGAATTTGACACACTGGACGAGTATCGTGCCGACATCCGCAAAGGTATCGTCGAGCGTAAGGAAGCTGCAGCTAAGACTGACAAGGAAAATGCCGCTGTCGACAAGCTGATCGCCGCCTCCGAGATGGATATCCCGCAGGCCATGATTGACGGCCAGGTTGAAGATATGTACCGCAATATGGCCAACAACCTTCAGATGCAGGGTATCAGCATCGATACCTATCTGCAGTACATGGGTCAGAACAAGGCTGATTTTGCGAAGACTCTGGAACCGCAGGCTCTGAAGCGCATCCAGACACGTCTGGTGCTGGAGGCCGTGGCCGAGAAGGAAGCCATTGAGATCGGTGATGACAAGATCGAAGAAGAGCTGAAGAAGATGGCCGAAGCTTACAACATGGAAGTTGAGAAGCTCAGAGACGTCATGTCCGATGCCGAAAAAGAAGAAATGAAGAAAGACCTCGCTGTTCAGGAAGCCGTATCCGTCCTGACAGCCAATGCCGTCGAGGTTGAGGCGGAAGAGGAAAAGAAAGACGCAGAATAATACAAAGGAGGTCGTCACATGCCCCTTGTCCCTTATGTTATTGAACAGACTCCGCAGGGAGAGAGAAGCTACGATATTTATTCACGGTTGTTGAAGGACCGCATCATTTTCCTCGGCGACGAGGTCACGGATGCCGCCGCTTCGGTCATCGTGGCCCAGCTACTGTTCCTGGAGTCGGAAGACCCGAACAAAGATATCTATCTCTACATCAACAGCCCGGGCGGATCCGTCACAGCCGGTATGGCGATTTATGATACCATGCAGTACATCAAGTGCGATGTCTGCACGATCTGCATCGGCATGGCGGCCAGTATGGGAGCCTTCCTCCTGGCCGGCGGCGCCAAAGGCAAGCGCCAGGCCCTTCCGAATGCGGAGATCATGATCCATCAGCCGTCGGGCGGGACACAGGGTCAGGCTTCCGAGATCCTGATCGCTGCCGAGCATATTCTGAAGACCCGGAAGAAGCTCAATCAGTACCTGGCCGACAACACCGGTCAGCCGCTGGAGAAGGTGGAAAAGGATACCGACAGAGATAACTGGATGTCAGCCGAAGAAGCGGTGGCCTACGGTCTCATCGACAGCGTCGTCGAGCGCCGGGCATCGGAGAAGAAGGCTTAATATCCGGTCCAAATGAATGCAAACCTAAGAAGCATAAGCCATCCGGCTTGTGCTTCTTTTGAAGAAAGAGAAATGGAGACAGCACAGCATGGCTTCTCGTTATACAAATGAAAAGATCCGCTGTTCGTTCTGCAATAAGACGGATGACCAGGTTCGGAAGCTGATTGCGGGACCGAACGGCATTTATATTTGCAACGAATGCATTGACATCTGCAGCGACATCCTCCGTGAGGAGGAAGAGGAGCGCCGCGCCGAGATGGACGCGGAGATCAACCTTCTGACGCCGCGGGAGATCAAAGCCTTCCTGGATGACTATGTCGTCGGGCAGGAGGAGACCAAGAAGGTGATGTCGGTGGCGGTCTACAATCACTATAAGCGTATCCTGGCGCCGAATGACATGGATGTGGAATTGCAGAAGTCCAATATCATGGTGGTCGGTCCCACCGGCTCGGGCAAGACATTGCTGGCTCAGACACTGGCCCGGATCCTTAACGTGCCTTTTGCCATTGCCGATGCCACCACGCTGACGGAAGCCGGCTATGTGGGTGAGGATGTGGAAAATATCCTCCTCAAGCTGATCCAGGCCGCCGATTTCGATATCGAGCGGGCGGAAAAGGGCATCATCTACATCGACGAGATCGACAAGATCGGCCGCAAGTCCGAAAATGCCTCCATCACCCGCGATGTTTCCGGCGAAGGTGTCCAGCAGGCCCTGCTGAAGATCATCGAAGGCACGGTGGCTTCCGTTCCGCCCCAGGGCGGCCGCAAGCATCCCCAGCAGGAGATGATCCAGATCGATACCTCGAATATTCTCTTCATCTGCGGCGGGGCCTTCATCGGCCTGGACAAGATCATCAGCCGCCGTCAGGAGACCAAGAGCCTCGGCTTCGGCGCCGCCCTGTCCTCGGGCAGCGACAGCCGTCAGATCGGAGCGATCCTCAAGGAGGTCATGCCGGAGGATTTTGTCAAATTCGGCCTGATCCCCGAACTGATCGGCCGTATCCCCATCGTCACGGCCCTGGACGGCCTGGATGAAGAGGCGCTGATCCGTATTATGACAGAACCTAAGAATTCCATGGTGCGCCAGTACAGCAAGCTTTTCGAGCTGGACGGCGTCAAGCTGACCATTGATGACGATGCGCTCCGCGAGATCGCCCATCAGGCTGTCATTCGCGGCACCGGTGCCCGCGGTCTTCGCGCTATTATGGAAAAGACTGCCCTCGGGCCGATGTTCGACGTGCCGTCGGACGAGACCATCGTGGGCTGCCGCATCACCAAAGCCTGTGTGGAGGGGACCGGTGAGCCGGAGCTGATCCACGGAGAACGCGCCCCGCGCACCGCGGCCGGTGAGCCGCGCAGCCGCCGCCGCAAGAGAACGGCCCAGGCCTGACAAAAGCTGCCTGCCGGGGCATTTCAGATAAGAAGGAGATGACCTTTTTTGAGTAAAACGATTATCAGATGTCTGCCGCTCATCGCCCTTCGCGGCAATGTTATCCTGCCGGGCATGGTTGCCCACTTTGATGTCGGTCGGGAAAAATCGATCCGTGCGGTGGAGGAGGCCATGCAGAAGGATCAGAAGATCTTCGTGGTGGCCCAGAGAGATCCCGAGACGGACGAGCCCGGCCGCGCTGACCTCTTCGACATTGGTACGGCGGCGCATATCCGTCAGATCGTCAAGCTGCCCAAGAACATGGTACGCGTGCTGGTCGAGGGTGTCTGCCGGGCCGAGCTTCTCAGCCTCAATACCGACAAGGATTACCTGACCGGCGAGATCCGTCCCATCGAGGAGACCGGTCTGCCCGACGAAGCCGCCGCCCTGGCCTACAGCCGTCAGCTGAAGGAGCTTTTTGCCGCCTACAGCGCCGCCGATGACAACATCAGCGGAGAGATAGCCGACAATATCATGGGCGTGGAGGATCTGAGCCTCCTGGTGGAGCAGATCGGCAATGTTATGACGATCCCGTGGGAAAAGCGCCAGGCCCTTCTGGAGGCTGAGACCACGGCGGATCTGTGTGAGCTGCTCTGCGTGACGATCGAAAATGAGATCCGTGTGCTGACGATCCGCCGGGAACTGAACCAGCGTATTAAGAAGCAGCTGGACAATAATCAGAAGGAATACGTGCTCCGGGAGCAGATGAAGGTCATCAGCGAGGAACTCGGCGAAGACAATACCAAAACGGATGCCGACAAGTTCCGGGAGCGCTGCGAGCTTCTGACCGCCTCCGACGAGATCAAGGACAAGATCCGCGAGGAGATCGGCCGTTATGCCCGCATGGCCTCCCAGTCGCCGGAAGCCAACGTGATGTACGGTTATCTCGACACCCTTCTCAAAATGCCCTGGGATAAGAAGAGTGAGGACCGCGAAGACCTGAAGGCGGCCAAGGCCATCCTGGACCGTGATCATTTTGGTATGGATCAGGTTAAGGACCGTATCCTGGAATTTCTGTCGGTCCGATTTCTGACGAAGAAGGGTCGCTCGCCCATTCTCTGTCTGGTGGGTCCGCCCGGTACCGGCAAAACCTCCATCGCCCGCTCGGTGGCGGAGGCCCTCGACCGCAAATACGTCCGCCTGTCTCTGGGTGGTGTCCATGACGAGGCTGAGATCCGCGGCCACCGCCGCACTTATGTGGGTGCCATGCCCGGGCGCATCGCCGCAGCGCTGAAGACCGCCGGCGTCAAGAATCCGCTGATCGTCCTGGATGAGATCGACAAGGTCAGCGCCAACTACAAAGGCGAGACGGCGTCGGCCCTGCTGGAGGTGCTGGATTCCGAACAGAACAGCCGTTTCGAGGATCACTATATCGAGCTTCCCATTGACCTGTCCGAGGTGCTCTTCCTGACCACTGCCAACGACGCGTCGGCGATCCCGCAGCCTCTTTATGACCGTATGGAGGTGATCGAGGTCAGCTCCTATACGGAAAATGAGAAAATGCATATCGCGCGGGAGCATCTGCTGCCCAAGCAGATCGAGGCTAATGGTCTTGTCAAGAAGCAGCTCTCCATCAGCGACAAAGCCCTGTCTGAGATCATTACCGGCTACACCCGTGAGGCCGGCGTCCGTTCCCTGGAGCGGCGCCTCGGGCAGATCTGCCGCAAGGCCGCCCGCCTGATACTGGAGGAAGGGCGGCGCAAGGTCTCGGTCACCGATAAGAACCTGAAGACCTTCCTGGGACAGCCCAGGGGCGGTATCGACAAGATCAATAAAAAAGACGAGATCGGCATTGTCCGCGGTCTGGCCTGGACCGCCGTGGGAGGCGATACGCTGGAGATCGAGGTCAACGTCATGCCCGGTAAGGGTGAACTGGTACTGACCGGTCAGCTGGGCGATGTGATGAAGGAATCTGCCCGTGCCGGCATCAGCTGGATCCGCAGCGAAGCCGGGCGCCTGGGCATTGACGATGACAGCTTTACAAAGAAGGATATCCATATCCATATCCCGGAAGGTGCCGTGCCCAAGGACGGTCCCTCCGCCGGCATCACCATGGCCCTGGCGATGGTATCGGCCCTGACAGGACAGCCGGTCCATGCCAATGTGGCCATGACCGGTGAGATTACCCTGCGCGGTCGTGTCCTGCCCATCGGCGGACTCAAGGAAAAGCTGCTGGCCGCCAAGAAAGCCGGTGTTGTGAAGGTCCTTGTCCCGGAAAGCAACAAGAATCAGATAGCCGAGCTCAGCAGTGAGATCACCGACGGTCTGAAGATCGTCTACGTCTCCTCCATGAGCCAGGTCCTGAAGGAAGCCCTGGTGAAAGCATGAAAATCAAATCGGTCAATCTGGAAAAAGTCATCGGCGTCACCAGTACTGTGCCGCAGATGACCGTCCCCGAAACGGCCTTTGCCGGAAAATCCAACGTGGGCAAGTCCTCTCTGATCAATACGCTGATCAACCGGAAGGCTTATGCCCGGGTCTCCGAGAGGCCGGGCAAAACCCAGACCATCAATTACTATCATGTCAACGAAGGCGTTGCGCCGGCGGAGGTCTCTGAGCGCGGGATGGCACCGGACTGCTATCTCGTAGACCTGCCGGGCTACGGCTACGCCAAGACCACCCTGGAAGAAAAGGAAAAGTGGGGCCGGATGATCGAGGGTTACCTGCATACCTCTCAGCAGCTGAACCGTGTCTTCCTGTTGGTGGACATCCGCCACGAGCCCTCCGAGAATGACAAAATGATGTACCGCTGGATCGTGGAAAACGGCAAACAGGCGGTTATCATCGCAACCAAGAAGGATAAGATCAAGCGTTCCCAGCTTGACAGGAGCCTCAGCATGATCCGCACGGCCCTGAAGGTCAGTGCCGATACGCCGGTGATCCCGTTTTCTGCCCTTAACAAAGAAGGCATGGACGATATTTGGAGACTGATAGCCGAAACATGAGTATTATCAAAGCCAGACAGCTGGGATTTCAGTATCTGAAATACAGCGATGAAGAAAAAGAACCGGAGAAGATCCGGGCCATCAACAGTCTTGATCTGGATGTCGAGCCCGGCGAGTTCATAGCCGTCCTGGGGCACAACGGCTCCGGCAAGTCCACGCTGGCCAAGCACATCAATGCCCTTCTTCTGCCGACCTCCGGCACGATCTGGATCGACGGCCGTAATACGGCCGAAGAGAAGGAACTGTGGAAGATCCGTCAGAAGGCCGGCATGGTCTTTCAGAATCCCGACAACCAGATCATCGGCACGGTGGTGGAAGAGGATGCCGGCTTCGGTCCCGAGAATCTCGGTGTGCCCACGGAGGATATCTGGAAACGCGTGGATGACGCCCTGACCAAGGTCGGCATGCAGGCCTTCCGGGAAAAATCGCCCAACCGCCTGTCAGGCGGTCAGAAGCAGCGGGTGGCTATCGCCGGCGTTGTGGCCATGCGCCCACAGTGCATCGTGCTGGACGAGCCGACGGCCATGCTGGATCCCGACGGCCGCCGGGAGGTCCTCAAGGTCGTCCGGGAACTGAACGAAAAAGAAAACGTGACCGTTATTCTGATCACACACTATATGGAAGAGGTTGTCTGGGCCGACCGTGTCTACGTCATGGACAAGGGCGACCTGGTCATGACAGGCACCCCCCGCGAGATCTTTGCCCAGGTCGACAGGCTCAAGGGCTATCGTCTGGACGTGCCCGAGGTGACGGAACTGGCTTATAAGCTGAATCGGGCCGGTTATCCGGTGGCACCGGATCTTCTGACGGAGGAAGAACTGCGCGGCGCGATCCTGGCTCTGGCAGAACCAGGTGCGGAGAATGCGATGGAAACCGTGGGAGAGGCCGCAAAAGCGGCAGGAGAAGAGACGGAGGAAGACGCCGCCTCGGCTTCCGGCAAAACCGGCGAAGCCGCCGGAACCGGTGTCGGCGACAGCCGCGGCGAAATCCCTCTTCTGGAGACGCGCCGCCTGTGCCATGACTACGGTGCCGGTACTGTTTACGCCTCCCGGGCCCTGGATGATATCTCAGTGCGTATCGGGCACGGCGAGTTTATTGCCCTGATTGGCCATACCGGCTCCGGAAAGTCCACTTTTATCCAGCATCTTAACGGTCTTCTCAAGCCCACCGCGGGCGAAGTGCTGTGGGAGGGCTGCGATATTACCGATAAGACCTTTGATATCCGGAACCTGAGAACCCGGGTGGGGCTGGTTTTCCAGTATCCGGAGCATCAGCTTTTTGAGACAACGATCCTGGCGGACGTCTGTTTCGGCCCGAAGAATCAGGGACTGGACAAGGCTGCGGCCGAGGCGAAGGCCCGGAAAGCCCTGGCGCTGACAGGCATTCCCGAGTCGATGTACGAAGAATCTCCCTTCGACATTTCCGGCGGACAGAAGCGCCGCGTAGCCATCGCCGGTGTGCTGGCCATGAATCCTCAGGTGCTGATTCTGGATGAACCGACGGCCGGTCTCGACCCTGCCGGAAGGGATGATATTCTCGACTGCCTTAAGGCCCTTCAGACCGAACAGGGCATTACGATCCTTCTGGTCACACACAGCATGGAAGACGCCGCCCGTTATGCGGACAGACTTCTGGTAATCAGCGACGGCCGTCTCCTCTATGACGACACACCGCGGCAGGTTTTCCGTCATTATAAGGCGCTGGAAAGCATCGGACTGGCGGCTCCGCGCATGACTTATCTGATGCACGAACTGAAGGCAGCGGGCCTGCCTGTCTCCGCCGAGGCCATGACCGTGGATGAGGCTTATCACGAGATTCTTCGTGTACTTGAAAGGAAATCCTCCCATGCGTGACGTTACACTTGGACAGTATTATCCGTCGGACTCCATCCTGCACAGGCTGGATGCCCGGGTCAAATTTCTCGGCACGCTGATTTATATTGTGGCGCTTTTTCTTGTGAAGGGTACTCTCGGTTATGTCTTCATGACAGCGGTACTTCTTACACTTATGGTGCTGACGCGGGTTCCCTTTCGCATCATACTGGGCGGGCTGAAGCCGCTGACGGTCATTCTGGTGGTCACGGTCCTGTTTAACCTGCTGCTGACACCGGGGGATGAGATTTTCCGGTTCGGCTTTATCAGCATCACGGTTCAGGGCGTTCAGGTGGCGGTCCGTATGGCGATACGCCTGATGTATCTGGTTCTGGGTTCTTCGCTGATGACGCTGACGACGACGCCGAACCAGCTGACCGACGGCATGGAGAAGCTCTTCGCGCCTCTGAGCCGGATTCATGTGCCGGTCCATGAGATCGCTATGATGATGTCCATCGCCCTGCGTTTTATCCCGATCCTTATGGAGGAGACGGACAAGATACGGCAGGCTCAGATCGCCCGGGGGGCCGATTTTGAATCCGGCAGCTTCCTGCGCCGCCTCAAGGCCATGATCCCTCTTCTGGTACCGCTTTTTGTATCGGCCTTCCGCCGGGCCAATGATCTGGCCATGGCGATGGAATCCCGCTGTTATCACGGCGGCGACGGCCGCACCCAGATGAAGCCTCTCCGCTACGCAGCCCGGGACTATACAGCGTATGCTGTGCTTCTGGTGCTGCTGGGCATTTCGATCTTTTTCAGAATCTGCGGGGCATCTCTGCCCGGAGGCAAGCTCATATGAGGATCAAACTCACGGTGGCCTATGATGGTACCGCCTATGTGGGATATCAGAGTCAGGCGAACGGTACCGCCATCCAGGATGTGCTGGAAAAGGCGCTTTGCGAGCTGTTCGGGACTCCGATAAGGACCATGAGTGCCAGCCGGACCGATACCGGCGTCCATGCCGCGGGCAACGTCGCGGTTTTCGACGTGGACACGAGAATCGCCCCGGGCAAGATCGCCTACGCACTCAATGCCCGTCTGCCCGAGGACATCCGCATCTCCGCCTCCGAACAGGTGTCTGATGACTTTCATCCCCGTTTTCAGAGAACTGTCAAGACCTACGAATACCATATTCTGAACCGTACCCATCCGGATCCGACCCGCCGCCTCTATGAGTGGCATGTCTACGGGCCTCTGGATGACAGGAAAATGGATAAGGCCGCCGGGTACCTCATCGGCGAGCACGATTTCGCTTCCTTCTGTGCCGCCGGTTCCAGTGCCAAAACCACCGTGCGGCATATTTACGATGCCTCGGTGCGGCGGGAAGGTGACCGGGTGATTTTCCGTATCACCGGATCGGGCTTCCTTTACAATATGGTGCGCATTCTGGCCGGGACACTGGCGGATATCGGCAAGGGCTATCGGAAGGCGGAGGCCATGCCCGGTATCCTGGAGGCTGCCGACCGCCGTGCCGCCGGGCCCACCGCCATCCCGAAGGGACTGATCCTTCAGAAGATCGCTTATCCCGATGCCGACTCGCCGGTGCGCCATGACCTGATGGCGCTGAAGGATGAGAACGGCTATCATGACTTTTCCGCCCGTCTGATCCCCACCGTCAATCCGGAGGACATCATCGGCATACGCCGGCCTGTTCTGTGCCGTTATGCCGATACCATCAACGGGACAGAAAAAGCGGCCCGTTTTCTCGAAACGGTGCCGCATCGGTATCTTGAGGAAAATGACCTTCATATGGAACTGATCCGCCGGATGACGGATTTTGACAGGGCGCTGACGGCCGTATCCGAGATGCTGCCCTTCATCGACAACTGGGAGACCTGTGATATTCCCTGCCCGAAGGTCTTTGCAGCTCAGGCGGAGGCACTTCTGCCTTCCATCCGGCGCTGGCTGACTTCACCGCTGCCCTTTACCAGACGCTATGCCGTCAATCTGCTGATGCGCCTTTTCCTGGATGACCGTTTCCGGCCGGAGTATCCGTCTCTGGTGGCGGGCCTGACCGCCGACGATCACTACGTCGCCATGGGCGCGGCCTGGTATTTTGCCGAAGCCCTGACAAAACAGTACGAGGCGGTCATCGGGTATCTGACGGACCGGAAACTGACAAAGACGGTTCATAACCTGACTATCCGCAAGGCCTGTGAAAGCCGGCGTATCCCGGAGGCAACCAAGACGTATCTGAAGACACTCAGGTACTGATCGGGACTTCTCCGGATGCGGACAGCAGCGTGCAAAGAAGCGTTGTCATATCCTCGACGGGAAAAGAGCAGCCATCCAGAAACCATTGGCGTGTGACGGCAAAGGCGCCGACGACGCAGTACAGATCCCGGTACCGCCGGCACGCCTCAGCCGGCCGGCCGCTGCTCCCGGCGTAGGCGATGATCTGTGAAACAAAAAGAAAACGTTCTTCTGAATCATAGAGAATCCGGAATATCGCCGGATTCTCTTTCATATATGTCAGAAACCGTTTGACAGAGTCCCGGACGGTTTTTCGGGTCATACCGTCCGAAGCCGACGGCTGAGTGTTCATATCGGTAAGAAGCCAGTGAAGAAGATCGGTCACACAATCCGCCGCCAGGGCGTTGATATCCGCGTAATTAGCATAGAAGGTGGACCGGTTGAGCCCGGCTTTGCGGCAGAGCTCCGTGACACTGATATCCTTCAATTCTTTAGAAGATCGCAGAGTCAGAAGCGCTGTTTTGAGCGCTTCTTTGCTTTTTCGGACGCGTTTGTCTTCCATGGCCGGAGATTCCTTTCGTGTATCGTTTTGAAAATGAGATAACCGACAATTGTCGGAAAATGTCGGTTGTTTTCATTATAGTGCCCTTTATAATGAAAGAAAACGGAAATATTTCCGATATCAGAAAGGATGGACCTATGAAGCTCGAAGGAAAGTCAATCGTTGTCACCGGAGCCTCTTCCGGTATGGGTAAAGCTATCGTGGAACTCTTCGTCAGAGAAGGGGCACAGGTCGTGGCTGTGGCCAGAAGAAAGGAGCGTCTGGACAGTCTGGCGGAAAGCCTGAAGGATGCCCCCGGTCGTCTCGTCACCTTCGCCGGCGACGTCTCCAAACGCGAGGATGACGAAGCCATGATCGATCTGGCCGTGAAGGAATTCGGCAAGCTGGATGTTCTTGTCAACAATGCCGGTGTTATGGACGATATGGCGCCGATCGCCGAAGCCTCCGATGAGAAGTATGACTATGTCATGGGCATCAATGTCTACGGCCCGCTGGCGTCTATGAGAAAAGCCTGCCAGGTATTCCTGGCGCAGGGTAACGGCGGCAATATCATCAATGTCTCCTCCATCGGCTCCATGCATCAGGCCGCCGGTCCGATCTACGGTGCCTCCAAGGCTGCGCTGAATGCCATGACCAAAAATACCGCCTATATGTACATGAAGGACGGCATCCGCTGCAACGCCATCGCCCCGGGCGGTATCAAGACTGAAATCAGCAGTGCCATGGGTATGCCGAACATGAACGGCTACGGCAAGCTGCAGGGCGTGCTGGGTCTGGCACCGGAAGCCGGTGAAGCGGACGACATCGCGAAGGCGGCTCTGTTCCTGGCCTCCGATGACTCCGCCTATATCAGCGGCGTCATCATGCCGGTCGACGGCGGCTGGATCGCTTTCTAAGTCGGCGGTATCGGATTGACGATAGGATTTATCATAAGCAAAACAGAGGAAAAGGGCTGTCGCCAAGGCGACAGCCCTTTTCCGTTATTTCTTTTCGCGCAGACGTTGCACCATCAGTGAGACAAGCTGGATATCGTCATCGTCGAGACCGCTGACATCAATCGTTCTCGCTTTATCAATGCCCAGCAAATAGTCGGTGCTGACATGAAACACGTCAGCCAGCTTGGCCAGAACTTCGGGAGACGGTGTGCGTTCCCGCAACTCGTAAAAGGATACCACGGAAGTGGTCACACCGATACGCGCTGCCAGCTGTTTTTGGGTCAGCCCGGATTGCAGGCGAAGATCCCTCAGGCGTTTGCCAAAATCAAAATCAACCATAATCATACCTCACTATGACTTGGGTTTATCTTTCGGAAGTACTAATATGGTGATATAGAATACTAAAACAGTGTAATAAAGCGTTGATGCTCCGAAGGGGCGGCGGTTGCTTTCGTAGGAGGATTACCTGTGGAAAAGAAAAAGGATGTTTTACCACGCATCCCCGGTGCCGGTGTGTGTGCGCAGTGCGGAACACCGCTTGATCCGGGCGATTTTTTTTGCCCTGCGTGCGGCCGGAAGGCCGAAGTACGGACGCAGACGCGCAGTCATAAATACATTTTTTTCATTGTTCCGGCAGCGATCCTGCTGATGCTGATCGGATTGGCGTCCTTGACGATTTACCATTGGGTAGACAACATAACTTTGTACGACACGGAAGTCAGTTTGCATGTCGGGAATAAGACGTTTTTGCTTTATGACATAAGTCCCGAGAGAAACAGGGCGAAAAAGGTGACCTGGAGCACGTCTGATGAGCAGGTGGCTTTTGTCGATGAGGACGGCTATCTTGAGGCGGTCGGCGCAGGCGAATGCGTCATCACTGCCAAGGCGGGATGGAAAAGCGATGAGGTTACTGTGACTGTCAGTCCTGGCCCCGATTTCGAACGGCTATACTGGCTTTACTGCGACGAAATGTGGGCAACGGTTGGTTATGACGGCAGCTATCTGCTTATCGATGATAATCCGTATGATTGGGATGAGTACCGGGACAGTGAAGCCGATGCGGCCATTTTTATCATTAATGATTCCCTGGGCCTGCCGGACTCTCTCTGGATCGATATGTGTCAGACATCATGGAGTATGGGGAGGCAATCGGAAACATTTGGTGATGTGAATGTATCCTGGACATATCATCCGGACAGGGGCCTTGAAGTCCGGTACAAATACGCGGAGTGGTAGCGGAGAAGTGGTATGAATCCTTATGTTGATATGATCTGTCCCTGCTGTCAGGCGGCTTTTAAAGACAATGACGATATCGTTATCTGTGATTCCTGCGGGAAACCTCATCACAGAGACTGCTGGATAAAACACGGCGGCTGTACATTGAATGACTGTCAGGGCAGGATGCGCAGCCTTCAAGAGACACTGAGCCGACCGTCCTTCTGTCGTCAATGCGGCGCGCCTCTGAATTCTGTCGGCGCCTTCTGCAGCCAATGCGGCACGCCGATCAAACGAAGAGACAGCCATTCGAACAGCAGCGCATTTTCGGAATCGCCGAAAGCCAAAGATCCCATAACCGAAACCTTTGACAGCTTCCGGCAAAAAGCCGTTCGGGCTGTTGCGACAGATGACAGGCTGGATTCGGGTCTCGCCGACTATATAGGAAACAAAAGAGAATACTATCTCAGGAGTTTTTCAGCCTTAAAGCAGAAAAAAAGATATGACAGCTGGAACTGGGCCGCCTTTTTCTTTTCCTCCTACTGGTGTGTCTATCGGAAAATGTACGCGATAGGTGCCGTGGTGCTGGGTGTTCAGCTGCTGCTGACCTTGCTGGCCGGCTGGTTTGGGTCGCTGCTGTGCCTGGTCATCAGTGTTCTGGCGGCGGTTTTTGGCAATTATGCCTATCTATATGATCTGGAGAAAAGAATCAGGAGAGAGAGGAGCCTGCCTGAAAATCTGCGGCCGTCATTTGTTATGAAGAACGGCGGCACGAATACGGCGGCAGCGATTCTCGTATGTATCGCATATACGCTGGTTTCACTGGTGTTTACGTTTATAATGGTTCATATATAATGGGTGATGTAAAGGGTCTGCAGAGTGTATTGAGGTGATAGAAATGCAAAAATTCTGTGTGTACTGCGGTTCAAAGCTGCGAGAGGGAGCAAGCTTTTGTACGAAATGCGGACACCCGGTGCCCCGGGAGAACCCTCAGGCGGACGCGCCGGAGGCAAAGCCGGCAGAGACGATCGCAAAACCGGTTGAGCCCGAGACAAAGCCGGCAGAGACGATCATGAAGCCGGGGCCGTTCGCTGAAACGGAGCCGCCGCTGGCGGAACCGTCCGGGAAAGCACCGGAAAAATCGAAGAAAAAACGCGGTGTCCTTACAGCGATGATCATTGTTCTGGCTGCTCTGGCGGCCGCGGCCGTTTTTATGCTCGTCCGGTCTTCCTTGTCTGACAGACAGAACGGCGACAACCGCGATGCCGGTGGGGAGAGCGCCGCACAATCGGAAGAAACGGCTTTGGAAGCCGACAGGACAATCGATCTTTTTGAGGATCTGTCACTGGTGGTGACGGGCTGTCCCTCTTCGGCCTTTATCGGAAGCATAGAGGGCCGCTATGAGGGAATCGGTTATCGCTGCGAGCCGGACAATGTCCGTCTTGGCGACAGCGTAACGATCACCGCCTTCTGTCTTGACGAGGGAGCGGTCCTCGAAGACTACTGCCGGGAACATTTTGATGCGGTACCGGCGGCGGAATCCACGGCCTATGCGGTAGAGGCTCTGTCACCCTGCCCCGGGTCACTGGCGGATATTCCGGATGACATGCTTCAGAAAATGCTGTCCTACGCCAAAAATGCCATGGAGATCAAGGCGGCTTCCTGGCCGTCCAATGAAAGGCTTCTGGATTATGACTATGTCGGCCTAATTTACCTGAAGGCGAGGGAAGACGCCCTTGTGTCCCATACAAATCTGGCGGATCTGGTGTTTCGTACGGAGGTGGAAGCGGACGGTGAGAGACGTACCTTTTACCGTGTCGTCGAATTTATGAACCTCATCTACGACTCGGAGGATCATCTCATCTTTGACGCAGACACCTTCCTCGATGCCATCACGCGGTCGTCCGTTCACGGTGATACGCAGATCCTGGTGGGCAGCGGTTCCTATTATGGCTTTGCCTCTCTGGCGGAGATCCGGGAAGACCGCATGACGGGCCTGGCGGGACAGTGGGAGAGTGAATCCACCATCGATTTTGATCATGACCCTGTGGCGGAACAGAAAACACAGGCAGAAACCACATCGGCGCCGGCCTCTCAGCCGTCATCGGTACCGGCAGGACAGCCGGCGGCACCGCCGGCCGACCCTCAGCCGCCCCGTGAGCCGGTCGATGAGGGAAATGTCCTGGCGGATGGGCGTTACATGTCCAATTATGATCCGGTCAACGGCAGTACCTTCTATGAAAACAACGGATATGGTTATATCTATGATATCAGCTGCGACGGCACCGCCGTCTATATAAACGGCAGCTGGCAGGTCGATTACCTTGACGGTGTGTCGGAGATCTGTCAGATGAAGCTTGTGAGTAATCCGGATACGTATTACGAATCCTTTGGATTTGGAACCTATGATCTTAATGAATTCTGGAACTTTCTGATGAGCTGGCAAGGAAATCCCTATGGCGGCGCTTTTTATATCACGATCCAGGACGGGCGTCTTGTCAATATGTCTTACTATAATTATACGAGCTGACCGGTAAGGGCGGCTGTCATGAAAAGAGAAAAGCCTGTGAAAAGTGTTTCCTTTTCACAGGCTTCACTTTTTCATCGCGCAGGCCCGGTATCATCTTTGAGATAAGCCGGATACGTTATCTGTGATGCCTGCGGCAAGCCCTGCGATAGGAAAGACACCGGGACGGACAGGGACCCGAAAATGCCCCGAAAAGCGGCGGAAATGCCCGAAAATAAAGGAAAAACACCTTGACATGCCGGCGTGAATTTTCTATAATATTTGAGCGTGCGTAAGGAGAAACATCTGCCAAAGCCCCGGTGGTGTTCTTCGGAAACACAGACCCATTGACTATAGACGGATTTTAGGAGGTTCATCCATGAATCATACATTTGTGGCTAACCCGGCTGACATCGAAAGAAAATGGTATCTTGTCGATGCCGAGGGTGTTACTCTTGGTCGTCTGGCTTCAGAAGTGGCCAAGATCCTGAGAGGTAAGAATAAACCGGAATACACACCGCATGTTGATACCGGTGATTATGTCGTCATCATCAACGCCGATAAGGTTGCTGTTTCCGGCAAGAAGCTTGATCAGAAGATTTATTTCAGCCATTCCGATTATGTCGGCGGTGCCAAGTACGCGACACTGCGTGACATGATGCAGAAGAAACCGGAACTGGTTGTCAAACATGCTGTTCGCGGTATGTGCCCGAAGGGTGCTCTCGGTGATCAGATGTTTACGAAACTCCATGTTTATGCTGGCCCGGACTACGAGCAGAAAGCTCAGAAGCCGGAAAAGGTTACATTCTGATCAGGGAGGATTGAAAAGTGGCAGATAAATATTATGGAACCGGTAGAAGAAAAAAATCTATCGCCCGTGTTTATGTTATGGCCGGTACAGGCAAAATCACGATCAACAAGAAAGACATCGATGAATACTTCGGTATGGAAACACTGAAGATGATCGTTCGTGCCCCGTTCGTTGCGACTGAGACAGAAGGCAAGTTCGACGTCATCGTCACCGTTCGCGGCGGCGGTTTCACAGGCCAGGCCGGTGCTATCCGTCACGGTCTTGCCAGAGCCCTTAACAAGATGGATCCGGATATGCGTCCGGCCCTCAAGAAAGCCGGTTATCTGACACGTGATCCGCGTATGAAGGAACGTAAGAAGTACGGTCTCAAAGCCGCGAGACGCGCTCCGCAGTTCAGCAAGAGATAATCAGCTGTTCAAACTGCATCAAAATGGTTCAAAAAGCCCGGAAAATCAAGGTTTTCCGGGCTTTTCTTTTACCTTTTTTTCCGTTCGCGGTCTGTCCCGTTCTGACGTCGAAAATACCGTTTTAGGTGGGTTAAAAAAACATAGGTCCTGATCTTTTTCCGCATAGCCTTTCCACCGGAGCTGCTGTGCAGGCAGCGGGTTGATTATCTGGGAATGGCTTGAATTATCAGCCATGAGATACCGCCTTGCTCTCCGTCAGTAACCAGGCTTTACCCTTGACGCAAAAGCCAGGTTGCTTTATTGCTATGAGTTAGTGACATCAAACTAAAAAGCCGGGAGGTGCTGTGCCTGTCCTCTTAAGAAACGGACAGCATGGAAATGTCATCAAAAAGGAGAGTCAGCAATGATAAAAACAATACTGGAAATCGAAGGCATGGCCTGCGGGATGTGCGAGGCCCATATCAATGCGGCTGTGCGCAGGGCATTTTCGGTGAAAAAGGTCACCTCCTCCCATACCAGGGGGAGAACAGAAATCGTATCTGAGCAGCCGCTGGAAGAAAACCGGCTCAGAGCCGAGATCGAAGCTGCCGGCTATCATGTGGCGGCGATTCAAAGCGGGACTTATCAAAAGAAAGGGTTTTCTCTGTTCAGAAAATGACGGCTTTCCGGTGCCGGTTGCCATCATCAACGCCGGTTTATCTTGACAATTATCTCATGATGCCGTGTAATGTATTTGTAATTGATACAGATACAAAAATCTCCGGGCGTTGCAAGGGGGAAAGAAATGGATACAAAATTTTCCGTTGCTGTACACGTGATGATTCTGATTTCAGAATCGCCATCGCCCCTGACCTCGGATCAGATGGCAGAAAGTGTCGGCACGAATGCCAGCTATATCCGCAAAATACTGGCACTTTTAAAAAAAGCGGAGCTTGTCGACGGGCACAGGGGGATAAGTGGTTATAAACTGACCGCGGCGCCGGAGCAGCTTACTTTGCTTCAGATTTATCAGGCTGTTATGGAGGAGACGAAGATTCATCTTCTGGATATCCACCAAAACGCCAGCGATCGGTGCCTTGTCGGCCGGTACATTCGCCCGGTGCTGGCCGATCTGTTCGCGGACCTGGAGCAGGTTTTTGCCCGGTCCCTGGCAGATAAGACGCTGGCCGACTGCATAGCCGGTATCCGTAATAACATGTCATAACAGGAGAAAAAACATGAAAACCATCGAGATCATTTTCAGCCCCACAGGCGGGACGGAGAAAGTGGCCCATATCATCGGCAGGCACTGGAGTGAAAGCGCGGAAATCATAGATCTGAGCCAACCTCACCTTGATTTTTCCGGGTGCGTCATTAATAAGGAAGATCAGGTTCTGATTGCCATGCCCTCTTTCGGAGGACGGGCGCCCGCCGCGGCCATCCGGCGACTGAAAAGCATTGCGGGAAACGGCGCGAAATGCACTCTTGTCTGCGTCTATGGAAACCGGGCCTATGAGGATACCCTTGCCGAAATGGAGGATGCCGCAAAAGAAAGCGGCTTCCGGGTCATTGCGGCAGTCGCCGCCGTGGCGGAACACTCCATTATGCCTCAGTATGCTGCCGGCAGACCGGATGTTTCCGATAAAAAGCAGCTGGAACAGTTTGCGGAGCAGATCGCGGGCAAGGCGGAAGGCGCCGCTGCCATTCCCGGAAACCGCCCCTACAAAAAAGCCGGCGGCGCGGGACTTGTTCCGAAGGCCGGCAAAAGCTGCACGAAATGCGGCCTGTGCGCTGCCAGCTGCCCTGTACAGGCCATTGACCCGGTGAGTGCCAGGGCGGACGACCATAAGTGTCTCTCCTGTATGCGCTGCGTGAAGCAGTGCCCTGAAAAGGCCAGAACGGTTAATGGTGCCATGGTATCCCTTGCCGCTATGGCCATCAGGAAGGCCTGCCTCGTCCGGAAAGACAATGAACTGTATCTGTAAAAGAGAGGAATTCCGTGAAGATCGGTGTTATTGATGTGGGCGGCACTCTCAGTAATGCAGACGGACAGACAATCAAAAGCTGCTTATGTGAGGAAAAGTAAGACCATGAGCAAGATCCGGATCATGACAGATTCCGCCAGTGATATTTCCTATGCGGATGAACA
>JAQXFO010000039.1 GCA_029005135.1 Lachnospiraceae bacterium | reverse complement strand
GGTATGCCGCAGACGCTATGCAGCGTTTTCAGCAGATCAAAATTGAGGCGAGGCGCATGCTTGACAAAACCGTGAGTACCGTGAATATTGCCGATGGAAACCGCAATCGTGTCGACACGGGTTCTGTCCAGAAATGCCGTCAATTCAGCTGGATTGCTTTCGATAATAATCGATTCCGCCGTGACACCGACACCTTCTTCACCGCCGACACGCCCCACCTCGGCCTCGACGCAGCGATGAGGGCCCGCTGCCTTTTTCAGAGCCGCCGTGACCCGGACATTGTCCTCAAAGCTGCCGGCGGAGCCGTCATACATAACGGAGGGGAAGCCGCCTTCTAAGGCAGCGTAGCACTCTTCCTCCGTCCCGTGATCCAGATGGATACAGTAGGGCACGTCGGGATAGCGCCGTGCCAGTGTCCGGATAAGGCCCACAAGATCGGCATAGCCGATATGATCCAGCTCCAGCTCATATCCACATGTCATGATAATGACCGGTGATTTTGCTTTTTCGGCTGCCATGAAGCAGGCATTGACGGATTCCATGTTGAACACATCAATGGCCGGTATGGCGTATTTTCCTTTCTGTGCTCGTAAGAGCAGTTCTGACATCACAAATTCCATAGTTCTTTACCATGTTCTCGGGAACGCCGTGCAGTCTGTGGGCATGGTCCATGTCTTCTTCATGTCGTCATTGGCCATCCTACAAACGTCAAGAACAATACCTGAGCTTTCCTGAATGGTCGACAAGGTACCGACGATCGGCTTAAACACCTTAAACCCACGCTCTTCCAGGATATCCCAGCAGTCATTATAGAAGATCAACAGTTCCATCATCGTAGTTCCGCCCGTACCGTTGACAATGAATGAGAGTTCATCTCCCGGAACAAAGGGCTTATCTTTGATGATCATATCGAGCAGGTATTCCGCCAGTTCACGTGATGTGCACATCGGGATATTGACGGCTCCGGCTTCACCATGTCCGCCGGCACCCAGGGTGATTTCGTTATCCGCCAGTTCATACATCACGTCGCCTGTGGACGGTGATGTGCCAGGACGAATACCCGTCGTGATGGAACGTACATTGTCAATGACCATATCACCGAAAGCAATCACCTCATCCAAGGTATGGCCGAGTCCGGCGTAACCGCAGATCATCTTGGTTTCATGGAGAGCAACACCCATACGTCTGTCCATTCTCTTTCCTGTATCCGGATCAGCCACATTGGTACCGCCCAGTAGGATTCCTTTGGCGTTAATATCGTCGTCCTCGCACATTTCCAGGGCCAGTTTGGCATTCAGAACGTCGCCAGCACAGTTGCTTATCAGAATAAGGGAGCCGGCTCCAGTGTCGCAGGCCTTCAGGGCTTCATAGATCGGCTGTGGCCCCGGAGCAGCAAACAGACCGCCGATGGCCTGGGCATCCATGTAATTGCTGCCCATATAACCAATGGCATCCGGTTCATGACCGGCACCATAGCCCATCACGATGCCGACCTTGCCCTTGTCAAGATTGTTTCTGACGATGACCTGTGTTCCCGGGATCTGATGGATACGATCCTGTTGGAAACGACAGTAACCGGCTATGGTCTGTTTGACGATATCTTCCTGAGCATTGATGATCTTTTTTGCTTTATTATTCATAATCAATCTCCTTAATTCTGTTGATATGTCTCCGGTTCAGTTATTCACGAAAGTGCTGATCGTTCTCAGCATATAGTGCAGCGAGGTGGCACCGGCATCCTGATGACCCACCGATTTCTCGCGCAGGAAATGAGAACGGCCCATCTTAGCCTGCATGGGAATCGTGGAGGCCACGCCCTCTCCGGCCGCTTTCTCCACCAGAACGGCAAGTTCTTCAAGGCTCTTGCCGCTGTTGGCCTCGGCGGCCTCGGCGGCAGGAACAAGAGCATCGACCAGTGTCTTGTCGCCGACCTGAGCCCCGCCCAGATCCATGACCTTCTCAGCCGCTTTTTTCAGACCCGCCGCGTATTCGGCAGCACCGATCTGATTGGTCGCCTTGGCCGCCCGGCCCAGTTCCATAATGACGGTTGAGAAGATGGGGCCGATGGCACCGCCGATGGTGGCCAGCATCGTCCGGCTGTAAACCTTGATGCATTCAAAGACGGAGCTTTCCTCCGGCAGCGCCGCCACGGCGGCATAGCCGTCCCGGGTACCTCTGGCCATGCTGTCGCCGTGATCACCGTCTCCGATGGCCCGGTCGTAACCGCACAGTTCCTCCTTGTTCTTTTCAAAATCTTCTGTTATGGCTTTCAACAGATCTCTGATATTATCCTGAGTGATGATCATGCTAATCTCCTCTTCCTGTTCACAGCTTGAATTCCCTCACGGCCGACGCTATAATTTTCATAATTCTGAACCGATCGGAGGAAGCTGCTATGGATTTCAACGATGTCTATTTTACTGTCGGACAATTTGCCGAATTCAATCATGTACCGGCCCAGACGCTACGTTACTATGACCAGATCGGTCTTCTGAAGCCGTCTCATTACAATGAGCAGACCGGTTATCGCTATTACTCAATCACGCAGTGCGCCACGATGGATATCATTTCCCATATGAAATCGCTGAAGTATTCCCTCAAGGACATCAAATGGTATCTGGAAACCAATGATCAGGACTGGCTGGTCAGCTCCCTGGTGGAAAAGCAGAAATCCATCGAACAGGATATTGACCATCTGAACAAGCTCAACGCGGTCATCAAGAGAAAGCTGCGGGATTATCACACTTACGCCAACTATCCCATGCCGGGAACGACCTTCATCGAAGTGATCCCTCAGCGTCATATTTTCAAATACGATACCGGCATAAACTATTACTATAATGAAAATGATTCGGCGAATTACGAATACATGCTGCGCGTTTTCAAAAGAAAACTAGCGGAACACAAGATCCCGGACGAATACTACTTCAACGTCAGCAGCATTATGTCGAAGGCCTCACTGCTGTCCGGGCAATTCCGGACTACGGAGCTGTTCGTCTTTATCAGCGATAACGACCACGATCTGTTTCCCTATACGGAAACGATTCCGCCAAATATTTACTTCTGCATGATTTGTGACGACAGTAAAAATGAAACAGCCTGCATTCATGAAATGATTCGTCAGATAACGGAACGCGGATGTACGATCATCGGTCCTTATATCTGTGAAGTGGTGAGCGAATTCCTCTCTGCCGTCTGTGATGAACGGCAGATGATACTGAAGCTTCAGATTCCGATAACCTTTAACAGTTATGTCGAATCCGGCAGCAGCACTTAATGTGCTGCTGCTTTTTTTCGAAAACAGTGATCAGGCTTCAACCTTGTGGCCCTTTCTGATGCTGATCAGAAGAGCGGCGCCGGCCGCAACCATCATCACGCAGCCCACAATAGCCAGGATGAATACGCGGTTATAGGCCACCGCCGGTTCCAGTGTTTCCTGCCCGCGGCCGATGACCGTGTACATCCAGGTATCGGAAGAATAACCGATCAGGGAGACAACGCCTGTCATCGTACCGAAGATCTTAGGATCCACACCGGTTTCACCGGTACAGGCAAAGTTCTGAGCCTTGCCCAGAAGAGCAAACAGGCTGAGGATGATGGAGATACCCATCAGGACCGGCAGATAGGCATTGCCTGTCGGCATCATGATCGTGGCGCCGATACCGATGGCACTCAGCACACCGGTAACCGTGCAGAGACGTGTCGGTGAGCTCTTCAGGACAGCGGTGGACATCAGGACGACGGACAGCGGGCCGGCCACAATCTTCATGACCTGATTACGAATGATGGAGAAGTAAGACGCTGTGGTGGCGTCCATACCGTAGATATCGCAGAGCCAGGACTGAGTGTAGGTCAGGCAGGAATAGGTGATATAAGAGCCCAGAACGACGAAGGCCGCGATATAGGTCATCTTGTTTGTCAGAACAGCCACGAGAACACTCTTGTTCTCTTTCTTTTTGCTGGCCTTTTCCTCGGCGGTCAGCATTTCCTTCGGCATATCCCTGGTGGCCGGATCTTCGTACAGTGTTTTAGACGGGACGAACAGATACGTGCAGACGGCCAGCAGGATACCCCAGGCGGCGTAGACGAACCAGACGACGCGCAGAGCATTCGGGTTGGATTCGGCGCCGATCAGGCTGAAAATGAAGGTGCAGGATAATGTGGTCACAAAAGCGCCGACGCCCTCAAAAGAGCTGACCATCGGCAGGATCTTGCCCTGCTCCTTCTGAGAGCCTAAAAGAGCCGCCACTTTGTA
>JAQXFO010000038.1 GCA_029005135.1 Lachnospiraceae bacterium | reverse complement strand
ATGGCGTATCTACCCAGTTTTCGTTCGAGTTTATTGTATATTTTGTTCATATTATGTCCTTTTTTTACTGTGCATAAAAAAACATAATATATTATAAAAAATGCCCTGCCGACTGTCAATTATCGCCCCTTTGCAAAAAGGCAAAAAAACTATATAATTTCAAAGTACCAAAGGAGGTTAACCTATGGCAGGATCCACACTCGGCGAAGTCTTTCGCCTGACAACCTTCGGTGAGTCCCACGGCAAAGCCATCGGCTGCATTCTTGACGGATGCCCCGCCGGACTTTCCCTTTCCGAAGCCGACATACAACCTTATCTCGACAGACGGCGCCCCGGTGTACAGGCCTATACGACAGCCCGCCGCGAAAGCGACACCGTCTCGATACTTTCCGGCGTTTTTGAAGGCAGAACCACCGGCACGCCCATCGCACTGATACTGCAAAATGAAGACCAGCGCAGCCGCGATTACGGCAATATCGCCGATACCTACCGTCCGGGCCATGCCGATATGACCTATGACGCCAAGTACGGCTTCCGCGATTACCGCGGCGGCGGCCGTTCATCCGGCCGCGAGACAGCCGCCCGTGTGGCCGGCGGCGCCGTGGCTTTGACATTTCTTGCGAAGCTGGGCATCTCGGTCAGCGCCCATGTGGTCAGCATCGGCGGTGTACCCGCCGGCACTGAGGAGGCGATTCTAAAGGAAGCCGCCGCTTCCTGTGATTCCCTCGGCGGCATCATTGAATGTCGGGCCGCCGGCTTGCCCGCCGGCCTCGGCGAGCCGGTTTTTGACAAGCTGGATGCCGATCTGGCTAAGGCCATCCTCTCCATAGGAGCCGTCAAGGGTATTGAATTCGGTGAAGGCTTTCGGGCCGCCTCTATGAAAGGCAGTGAGAACAATGACGGCTTCTGCCTTCAGGAAGGCCGGATAATGCCTGTCTCCAACCATGCCGGCGGCATCCTGGGCGGCATCTCCGACGGTGCCGATCTTGTTTTCCGGGCCGCCGTCAAGCCGACGCCCTCCATCGCCCGACTTCAGAAGACCGTGACCTGTGACGGCCGCGGTATTGATCTGGAGATCCGGGGCCGGCATGATACCTGCATCGTCCCGCGGGCCGTCGTCGTCATGGAAGCCATGACCGGACTGGTGCTGGCCGATCATGTGCTGCGCCGTATGGGTTCCACTATGGACGGCATCCTGCGCTATTACGGCATATGACCATGGATCTTCGTCAGACCATGAACCAGCAGCTCAGTCAGAAGCTGCTGAATGCCATGTCCTTACTGAAACTTAATATCATGGATGTCCGGGAATATACCGATGCACTGATGGCCGCCAATATCATGGTCGATATCGATGAATCTCATACCGGTGAAGCACTGTCCTTTCCCGGTCCTGTCCATACCGCAGCCGATATGCCGGATCTCTGTGAGGACAGCTTTCTTCGTGAACTCCTGCAGGAGGCAGACAGGCAGCCGGTAGCCGAAAGCTGCCGCCGCATCCTCCGTTATCTGATTTATTCTCTGGATGACAACGGTTATCTGACCGAATCACCGGCTGAAAGCGCCGCCTACCTGGGCGTCACCGAAGCCGCGGTGACCGAGGCACTCTCCTGCCTTCAGACACTGGAGCCCGCCGGCATCGGAGCCGCCGACCTTCGGGAATGCCTCCTCCTTCAGCTGAAACACGGTAAAGGATCCGGGGCATCGGAGGCTGCCGAAAGTGTCGCCGCCGGAATCATCCGTGATCATCTGCCGCTGGCCGCCGAGAAAAAATACGGCCGCATCGCGTCGCTGACAGGCTGTTCGCCGGAACTTGTCAGGGAGGCTGTCCGTCTTATCGAAACACTGAATCCAAAGCCGTTCAACGGGATCCCGCGTCGCGGGAACACCTTCGTTACCGTGCCCGATCTCTATGTCTATGAGGACGGCAGCACCTTTCGTATCCGTATAAACGAGACGTATCGGCCTCCCCTGCGGCTGAGAACCGATTATCTGGCGCTTCTGGATGATCCTTCCGTCTCACCGGAGGACAGAACGCTCCTCAGAGAACGCTTCCGGGAAGCCAGAGAAGCCGTGGACAACCTGGCTTTTCGTGACAGAACACTGGAGAAGGTCATGACCGTCATCGTCAGCCGACAGCAGGATTTCTTTCGTCTGGGTCCCGGCCATCGCCGCAATCTGACCAACCGTGATATTGCCGCCGCCCTGTCTCTTCACGAATCTACCGTCAGCCGGGCTGTCGCAGACAAGGCGTTTGCCTGCCGCCACGGCATTTTCCCGCTGCGTTATCTCCTCTGCCGCTCCGGCAGCGACAGCTCTGACCACACCGGGGATTTGGACCGTATTCTCAACGCCATCCGCACCCTGATCAAGGAAGAGGATCCGGCACAGCCGCTCTCTGATCAGGCCCTGTCCGACGCATTGGCAGCGGAGGGGATGCTGATTTCCCGCCGCACCTGTGCCAAGTATCGCCGAAACCTCGGCATACCGAACGCCGCGGAGCGCCGATCCTGACAGAGGATGGCAGGACAGCAAAAAGCGAAGGTATCCCTCAGGATTCCTTCGCTTTTTCGTTGATGGCATACGCTTGATGATCAGCGGCTGTGTGAGAATTCCCGGCCGCTCCACCACAGCAGAAACTGTGTCAGATTATGGTTCCATGGACTCCAGCGCCGAAGCGATAACGGCCTTCTCACGGCGGATCTCTTCAGCCGCTTCCGCCTCCGCCTCCTCATTGCTGATATTGCGGATCACGTCAGGAGCCCTTTCAATACGGCGGAAGAACAGGCAGTTCGGCTGGTCGATCTTCTGCGGCTTCCCTTTCAGAGCCAGCGTGCCCTTTTCAAAGTCAACGGCAAAGACAGCGATCGTATTCGACTTATTGTTGCAGACCGCCAGATATTTCTCATTCGGAAAGAGATTGGCATCCTTCGGATAAATACCGCCGATCGGCAGAGCCAGCACCCGTGTCAGGCGGCCGGTTTCCTTGTCGATGCGAAAGATCGCAACGGAGTTGTCACCGCCGGCGGTCGTGTAAAGATAGTCCTCATCACGGGAAAAACGCATGGAGCAGGCACAGTCATAAATATCCTGCTTGCCCTGCAGAACAGAGTACTCTTCAAGGTACTCGAACTTAGGAAATCCGTTTTCGTCATTCCAGTATTTGTAGACCCTGACAGAGCAGCTGATTTCACAGAGAATATAGGCAAAACGGCGATCCTTTGTGAAATGAATGACCCGCGGTCCGGCGACGCGGCCCATGCGCAGACAGTCTGTGGGCACCAGTTTGTTGGCCTTGGTGTCGATCCGATAGATGGCCACCATATCAAGGGCACTGTCAACGGCACAGAGGAAGCGGTTGTCCGGTGTCACGCGGACACAGGTCACATGGGGACGCCAGCTCCTCTCACGGATGCCGCCGACACCCTTATGGTAGATACCGTCCATCTGGGAGCCAAGGCTGCCGTCCTTGTGGGTATGGATCATCGTGACCTTGCCGTCGTGGTAGCCTCCGATGAAGACATAGCGCCCGTTCTTGTCAACGGTCAGATGATGACCGCGCATCCCGTCGATCAGGATCTTGTTGATCGCCACCAGATCGCCGTCGGGTTGGACTTCAAAGACCTGAACGCCTTCATCCGCCAGAGAATAGATAAAACGGCCATCCTTCGAAGGTGTCAGATAGGAACAGTTACGGACCGGGACAACACGTCGCAGAAACAGAGAACCGGTTTCCACATCGACATCGTAAATATGAATGCCGTGGCTTGAGCCGGTGGTATAAGTGCCGGCATAGGCAACATAATGCTTTTTTTCTTCGGACATGGCTGGCTCCTCTTCTCCTCTCAGCGAATACGATCCGGGAAACCGATCTTATGCTGAACTTTTCTCAGCGTCTTATTAGCGTAATAGGCGGCGCGCTCGGCATTTTCCTTGATAATGCCATCGATATAGGCCTTTTCGGAGGTGAGGCGCGCCTCTTCCTTCTGCAGTGAGGCCAGCATATCCGCCACGGTCTCACCAACGGCAATCTTGAATTCGCCGTAGCCCCGGCCGTCGAATTCCTTCACGACCTCCTCCGGGGTAATGCCGCGGCAGGCACTGTAGATATCGATCAGGTTATGGATGCCGGGCTGTTCGTCGTTATAGGCAATACAGCCCACCGAATCGGTGACGGCTCTCTTGAACTTGCGGATGATCGTATCGCGGTCATCCATCAGATAAATACTGCCGTTCGGGTTCTCATCAGACTTGGACATCTTCTTCGACGGATCCTGAAGACTCATGATCTTGGCGCCGACCTTGCCGTAATAACCCTCCGGGATCGTGAAGACATCCCCGTAAATGCCGTTGAAGCGTTCGGCAATATCGCGGGTGATCTCCAGATGCTGTCTCTGATCAATGCCCACCGGAACCACGTCAGTCTGGAACAGCAGTATGTCCGCTGCCATCAGGACAGGATAGGCAAACAGACCAACATTGATATTGTCGGCATGCTTGGCCGACTTATCCTTAAACTGCGTCATCCGGCTCATCTCGCCCATATAGGTGTAGCAGTTAAGGATCCAGGCCAGCTCAGCATGGGCCGAGACATGGGACTGGTAATACAGAACATTCTTCACCGGGTCGATGCCGGCGGCGATGTACAGCGTCAGAAGCGAACGGGCCCGCTTTCTCAGGGTCGCGGGATCCTGTCTGACGGTGATGGAATGTTCGTCGACAACACAGTAGAAGCACTGATATTCGTCACTGAGAGACACCCAGTTCTTCAAAGCCCCCAGATAATTGCCAAGAGTCAGATTGCCCGTTGACTGCATACCTGAGAACAATACTTTTTTTCCGTCTATCATGGTTGGTATTCCCCCCTTAAATCATATTAGTAATCATACCGCGTAAAACCCAAAAAGAAAAGCCGAAAGCACGGAAATTATCAGGATGAGACCCGTCGCCAGATGTGACAATCCCGCCGCAATGAGACTGTCCCCCGCGGCATCACCGCCTTTTCCGACGCCGATCAGCATGAAAACCGGCAGCAGCGCTATTTTCCGAAAATTCATGGCCGATATGGTCGGATTGAGAAAACAGATGATCACATAGCCGATCAGAATCGACAGGAAGCCGGAAATCATAAATAGCTTATGCTCAGGCTTCGTTTCCCTGTCAGCCAGGGTCTTTATCATAAGAAGCAGCGCCGTCACCGTGAAGGCAAAGACGGCCAGCACAAGGATCACCGCCAGACTCCGGGGAAAGGCCATATCCAGATTCAGAGCCGATTCATCGGCCACGGCCGTCTTCACCGTCTGTCCCCAGATATTGTATTCGTAAAAGCTGTGGGCCGTCAGATGAAGATGCCGAAGCGAAGCCATGTCCGGCAGGCCGAGCCGCTGAAGCGGCCCGTAAATACCGATATTCTGCCAGGCCTCAGGCTCCGCATCGAAACCGATGAGAGGCGTGCCGAAGAGTACCTTATTGCGTATCGGATAAAAAAGCCCCGGAATCAGAGCGACAGCAGCATAGAGCCCCGCCTCACGGGCAAGGCTCCGCCCGTGTCCTGCCTGTCCGGTGGGCGTGCCGGCCTTTTTTTCAGAATAACGCCCCCTCACAGCTGCCAGGACAAAGAGGCAGCCCATCGGCACCGCCAGCACGATCATACTCAGAGACGTCATCATGGCCAGGGCCGTCATCACAGCGCCTGTGATCAGATCCCTCCGCCTTCGCGTTTCATACCAGCGCAGCATCTTATTGAGGGAAAGCATACCGAACATATAAGCCATCGCCGTATTGTCAAAGGCGGCGCCCAGGTTGTAGAACCCGGAAAAGAACATGAGAAACATGAGCGCCCAGACCATCCGCCGGCCCCGCACGCCGCATTTTGACAGAAGCATGGCGCCGGAAAAAGTACCGATCATCACAAAGACCGCATTCAGACACTGGATGCAATGCAGCACGGTTCCCAGTTCCCAGCCCATGGACAGATAAAAGATCTTCAGGATAAGGGCACTGAAGATATAAAACAGCGGCGGCGTCCTGTAACCGCTCAACAGCGCCGGATCAAAGGTCGGCAGGCGGTGATAGGTCAGATAATACTGAATCACACCGAGATGACCTTCGTTGGGGATATTATCGACAATAGCCTTCCATTCTCCGAGATTATGGGTGGAGACAGCGTAGCCGGCGTCCACATTGTATACGATTTTCAGGAAAATGCCGATCAGGATCACAAAGCCTATCCAGAACTCATTCGGAAAACCGAGGATCCGCCGGCTCCCGGTATCAGCCATAGACACTCCCTCCCTGCACTGACGTCAGATCGGCACGGACGTCGATATCCTGAAGTTCCCTTGACTCAAAGGCCGTAAAGGGCATGACTTCCTTCGCGTGGCGCTTCAGGATCTCACGTCCCCCTGTCTCCCCTCTCAGCGTCAGGAACTCCTCTTTCAGGCTCATGCGGAAAGCACCGGGATTGCGGCAGCGTCCGTCCAGGAAAAAAGCGGCCAGCAAGGGCTGTGTCTCATCAACGGCCCTCAGATAAGCGGCGATGGTCTCCTTTTTCAGAAAGGGCTGATCGCCGGTAAAAAAAACAAGATAATCGTTATCGGCAGACTGTCCCTCCAGGGCCAGGATCCCCTCAATGATCGAAGAAGCCTGTCCTCGGGACGGATCGGGATTGAGCACGCAGCGGACCCCCAGCGCATCCATCGCCTCGCGAATCGCCTCGTACTGCGTCACCACCGTGATATCCACCGCTCCGTGCGCCTCACGGTGTATCTCCAGGAGACGGTCCAGGGTATGACGGTACAGGCTCTTGCCGTTAAGAGGCGCCAGCAGCTTATTACCGAAAAAGCGGCGAGAATATCCCGCCGCCAGATAAATAACATGAAAATGTGTCTTCATAACTATCACCGAATGCTGTGCTCATAGGCACTGACAAGCGTCACGACGGAACCGGCAATACACCGGGCCTTGTCAGAGATCGTATAGCAATTCATCTGCTGCTCCCGGCGGGGATCGATATCGGCCGTCTTAAGACCCCGGAAAACCTCATAGCCTTCCGGCAGGATTCCCCTCAGCACGCCGCTGATGGTGGCCGGCACCGGTGTTTTCTGTCCCTCCGCGTCTGTGATCTCCGCCAGAATCTCGCCTTCTTCCACGATATCACCGATATCATGGCGCAGGCTGATGCGGCCGTCTGCCGGAGCATGGATCACGCGCTCCCGGCCAAAGCCGCCGATGAGTCCCGGCACGCCGGTGTTAGGCATCGCACTGCCCTCTTCGATGATACGGCCGAGCTTATGGCCCCTCACCGTCTCCACCACATAATGAACATCCCGGCCGCAGGTAAAGCCCGGCCCGATGCCGATCACCAGGTCGGCCATATCCGGGGTTGTGCCCAGGTTCTTCTTAGCCAGAATCGCATCCACAAGCACATCAGGATGAAAGGACTCAAGGCAGCGCAGTCCGGGATCCACCAGAAGCTGCGGGGCGGCAGGCGTCACCTCCTCAAGTGCCTCCTCGATGGACAAAGCGCGCCGGCACGTGATGCCCTCCACCTCTTTTTCGCCGAAACGAACGGCTTCGCAGAAGGCCGCTTCCCGACGGATGGCCATCGGCCGTTCGCATTCCGTTATGATAACAGGGTAACCGGAGCGGCACAGCTGCCAGATAATACCGGTGGCCAGATCACCGCCGCCCCTTACCAGAATCGGTTTCATTTATGCCAGACCTTCCTTATGTTCATAGTCAGGTTTGCCGCGTTTGATAAAACGGCCAAGCCCCGTTTTCACGACCTTGCCGTCTTCCACACAGAGCTGGCCGCGCAGATAGACGCGGTCAACACAGCCGTGAAGCTCTTTACCCTCGTAGACGCAGTAATCGGCCCGGGAGACCTGCTCCGCTGCCGTCAGAATCTTCGTTTTCTCCGGATCGATAACGACGATATCGGCATCGGAACCGGGGCTCAGGGTGCCCTTCTGCGGATAAAGACCGAAAAGTCTGGCCGGATTCTCTGACAGAACACGGCAGGCACAGGCGGCACTGATGCGGCCGGCGGCAACCCCCTCGGACCAGATAAGATTGCCGCGGGATTCCACGCCGGGCAGACCGCCGGGAATCTTCGTATAGTCATCTTTGCCAAGGAGTCGCTGTTCCCAGCTGAAGCTGCAGTGATCCGTGGAAATGATATCGACGACGCCGTCACGGATCGCCTTCCACAAAGCCTCCTGATCCTCCGGGTTTCTCAGCGGCGGGGCGCAGACATATTTCGCGCCCTCAAAATCCGGCTTCTCATAAACACTCTTATCCAGGAACAGATACTGGGGGCAGGTCTCGCAGTAGACCGTGACGCCGTCGCGGCGGGCGGCCTCGATCTCCCTCAGCGCTTTGGCGTTGGTGGTATGCACCACCATGACAGGGGCGTCGGCCTCTTTGGCGATGACCAGCAGCCGGTGAACGGCTTCTGCCTCCATCGTATCCGGCCGGGATGCCGGATGGGCTGCCGGGCCGAGGTTTCCGGCGGCCTTATTTTCACGGATCAGTGCATCGATGACCGGCGCATTTTCACAGTGAACTCCGGCAAAAGAGCCTGCTTCCTTCAGCTTCTTCAGAACCTCGTAAATCTCGCCGTCATTGAGCATCATATCCGGGTAGGTCATATAGAGCTTGAAGGTTGTCAGGCCGTCCGCCATCATGATGTCGACCTCATCCTTCACAGACGGCGTCCATTCGGAAATAGACATATGGAAGCCATAGTCACAGGAATTGTCGCTCCCGGCCTTCTCAAACCAGTTTTTCTCGGCCTGCACCAGCGATTCCCCGTGATACTGGGTGCCGAAATCCACGATAGTGGTGGTTCCGCCCGAGATGGCGGCTTTGGTGCCGGCGGCAAAATCGTCAATGGTGACGGTGCCGCCCACATGAAGATCCATATGCGTATGGCCGTCGATAAAGCCCGGGAACAGGATCTTACCCGTCATATCCTCCACCACATCGGCTTCTGCCGTGATGGACGGGGCTGTCATCGCGATCCGGCCGTCTTCGATCAAAAGATCCTCCCGGCGGGAACCGCTGCCGGAAACAAGCGTACCGTTTTTCAACAAAATCTTCATAGGTTTCCTCTCTCACTGCCATGAAACCCAAGAGGCCCGTCGTACGACGGACCTCCCGGTTAGCCTTAGATTCGGTTCGTATTATTCATGATAAAGGATGTAGCTATACTCGTCAACAACCGCGTTCATCACCGCCACCAGGGCTGACGGAACGTTGCCCGGGGCCGCTGCCGTGATGTCGCACTCATTGCCGAGGAAGCGGACATGATAGGCATGGGCAGCGCTGTCGGTGACAACAAAGCCATCATTGACGGAATCATGCATATCGTCCACGTCCTTGAAGAGCGTCCACTTCTCACGGTACGGTGAGGAATCGTACGGACAGAATACCTTGCAGTTGCCGCACTCGTTGCACATATAGTCCACATGGAGGATCTGCGGGCTCTCAAGAGCGTCCGTTCTGATCTCAAGATTGGCACGGTTCGGGCAGACATCCACGCAGTTTTCACAGATACGGCGGCAGGACAGACAGCGACGGCCTTCCTCTTCGATCTTACCGCTTTCCATCAGGTTACCCTTGCGGTCGAAGATCGCTTCCTCGGAGGCACACGGGGCATCGCAGGCTTCAAAACCGCGGCCGAGGATGGCTTCGGCTGCTTTTCGGGCATTGGCTTCGGCCTTGACGATGATGGACGGACCGGCCAGGGCGTCACCAATCACATAGACACCCGGAATTGAGCATTCCAGTGTATCGGATGTCAGCGGACGTCCCTTTTCATCGGTATTAATGCCGTTGGCGTCATACCAGGCTTTGTCGCAGGCTTCGCCGACGGCGGTGATAACCACATCGGCTTCCACGGCAGCCGTCTCATCGGTTCTGACGACGGAAGCTCTGCCGGAGGCGTCCATATCGCCGAGCGTCATCACGCTGCAGATAAGTCTGCCGTCCTCAAGCTTCACCGGAGCCATGAGTTCACGGAACTCGACGCCGTCCTCCAGGGCCATGACCAGTTCTTCTTCATCAGCCGGCATATAACGTTTTGTCCGGCGGTAGACCAGAGAAACCTTTTCGACGCCGGCATTGCGTCTGGCGGCACGGGCCACATCCATGGCGGTATTACCGCCGCCGATAACAACGACATTTTTGCCGAGATCCACATTGCCTTCCGTCTCATTGAAGGCAGTCAGGAAGCTCAGGGACTGCAGAGCCTCGCAGTTTTCGATAACAGCACCGTCGACCTTGGCGGTGGCACCAATGGCGACCACGACGGCGTCATAGCCGAGAGCCTTCACATCGGCAACGGACATCTCTTTGTTCAGCTCGACCTTCACGCCCAGAGCCTTCAGAAGGCCGGCGTCATAACCGATCTCCTTCTCGCCGATACGGAAATCCGGAATCGCGTAATCCACGATACCGCCGAGACGGTCACGTTTTTCGTAGATAGTCACAGCGGTGCCTTCTCTGGCCAGATAGTAAGCCGCGGCCATACCGGCAGGGCCGCCGCCGATAATACCTACTTTTTTGCCATTGGCCGGCGCGGCTTTGATCGACCCGATCACGTCATCGTAGGCCTTTTCGGCACACAGAAGCTTGGTGTCGCGGATATGAACGGGATCTTCATAGAAATTTCGGGTACAGGCGGTCTGGCACGGATGAGCACAGATCTTGCCCGTCATAAAGGGCAGCGCATTGGTATCGAGGATCACCTTCAAAGCCTCGGCATAACGGCCCTCGGATGCCAGATTCATGTAGGCCGCCACATCCTGATGGATGGGGCAGCGATCCTGACAGGGGGCGGTGAAGCAGTTGATCACCGGCACCTTTTCGTCACTCTTGCGCTTCGGGGGAAGCTTGGCCGCCTTGACATGATGCTTGTCGGTGACCGCCTCCTCGGCCAATTGGTTAAGGGCCTCGACGTCGATGCCCTGCCAGGCCGGCACGCCCATCGTTCTGAGCTGTTCGGCCATCTGGGTGAAACGCTGGTAGCCGCCTGTCTTCAGGACGGTCGTGGCCACTGTCACCGGCCAGATGCCGCAGCCGACGATCCTGTCAATGTTGAAGGCATCGGCGCCGCCGGAGTAGGCGATCCGAAGCTTGCCGTCGAATTCGCGGCTCAGCTTGGCTGCCAGGCTGATGGACAGCGCATACAGAGAACGGCCGGACATATACATCTCTTCCGACGGCAGCTCACCACGGGTGACGTCGACCGGGAAGGTGTTCGTCAGCTTCAGGCCGAAGGCCAGACCCTGGGCGTCGGCAGCAGCCATCAGGCGGCGCAGCATCGGCACCGCGTCGGCATACTGCAGGTCGTCTTCGAAATGGAAACGGCCGAAGACCAGGTAATCATAGCCCATGTCATCCATCGTCTTACGGGCGAAATCATAGCCCAGCAGAGTCGGATTGCATTTGACGAAGGTATTCATCTTCTTTTCCGTCAGCAGGTACATGGCAATGCTTTCGATCTCCTGCGGCGGACAGCCGTGCAGGGTGGAGATCGTGGCGGAATTGCAGACCGTGGACGGGATGGCATCGACATCCTCAAGGGTCAGGTTTTTGAAATCACCGATATGTTCCTTCAGATAGGCGATGGCTTCGCGGAATTCCGCTGTGTCTTTGGCATCCATCATGTTGTCGATGAAGGTATTGACCTTCTCGCCCTTGATGCCGGCCAGATCGTAGCCGACGGAGATATTGAACTGGAAACCGTCCATGCTGCCCAGACCGTATTCTTTGGCGATGGCATGCAGGGCCACCCAGGCGTTGATATATTCCTTCTGGGCTTCCGGCACATAGAGTTCGGTGGACCATTCACAGTTGTAGCACTCGTCTTCCGCTTTGATGCAGGGCTTATTGACGGCTGCCGCCAGTTCACGGCCGTCCATCTTCTGGACCGTCTTCAGTTCGAAGAATCGGGCACCGGCATAATAGGAAGCGATGATATTCTGGGACAACTGGCTGTTCGGGCCGGCGGCCGGGCCGATGACCGTTTCCAGCTTTCTGCCGAAGATCTCATTGGCTGAGGCGTCATCGGCAACATAGGGCTTTCTGACACCAAAAACGTGACCTTTATCGTGTTCCTTCATAACCCATGTCATAACCTGGGCAAAGGACATACATCTCATCAAATCGCTCATGTTTATTCTCCCTTCTTACCGATCAGCCGTTGATGCTCTTCCACAGTTTGGCGGAGGATTCACGGACCTGAGCCATGATTCTCTCCTCGTCGCAGCAGAGAAGCTCGCGATCCTTCATCAGAATCCTGCCGCTGCAGATGGTGGTGCGGCAGTCATGCCCCTGCATACCGAACAGGATGTGTCCGTTGATATTGGAAGCGTTCATCTCTGTCTGCGGGTTGTAATCCATTATGATCACATCGCCGGCAGCGCCTTCCTTCAGAACACCCAGCGGTGTCTTGAAGTAGCGGTTGGCCATGACGGCGTTGTTTTTGAAGAGCATCTCAGGGATCTCGCCCCAGGCCGCGTTGGCATCGCACAGGCTGTGCTTGTGAAGAATGTTGGCCACCTTGTAGGACTCGATCATATCATGGGTATAACCGTCCGTGCCAAGACCGACCAGGATGCCGTGATGGACCTGTGCCATGGTGGGCGGGCAGCCGCAGGCATTGCCCATGTTCGATTCCGGATTGTGAACGATCATCGTGTCCGTATCCTTGATCAGCTGCATCTCATGTTCGTTGACGTAGATGCAGTGACCCAGCAGGGTCTTCGGGCCGAGGATATTATGATCATAGAGACGATCGATGATGCGCTTGCCGTATTTCTTCAGACAGTCATGAAGGTCCTCGATACCCTCGGCCACATGGATATGGTAGCCAACCTCATCGGGCTTCATGGAAGCGGCGTAGTCAAAGGTCTCGTCGGAAATGGTGAACTGCGCATGCATACCCATCATACCGGCGATCATATCGGAATCATCGGCCAGCGCATGCCTGATCCAGGCCGCGTTCTCTTCCACAGCTTCACGGGCCTTATCCATGCCGTCACGATCGGAGATCTCATAGCAGAGACAGGTGCGGACACCCAGTTCTTCGGCGGCTTCACCCAGCATGAAAAGGGAATCGCGGACATGGCCGAAGCTGGCGTGATGATCAAAGGAGGTGGTGACACCGTTCTTGATCAGGTTGATATAAGCACTTAAAGCGCTGTTCTTGTCGTTATCCAGAGTCAGATGACGGTCGATGCACCACCACTGACCGTCAAGGATATCCAGGAAGCCCTTCGGATTATAGCCCTTGATGGACAGGCCGCGGGCCATCTCGGAATAAATATGCTCATGCATATTGATGAAGGCCGGCATGATAATGCCCTTATGAGCATCGATGAATTCCGCATCCGGGTATTTGGCTTTCATATCGGCCAGCGTGCCGACTTCCCTGATCAGTTTTCCGTCGATAACAACGGCACCGTCTTCAATAAAAGGATTCTCATCATTGCGGGTGAATACTTTACCATTACCGATCAGCAGCATATCTCGCGCCTCCTTATTCTCTCTCTTGATCCGTTGATTGATATATTTTTGGCAACAATCAACAACTTTCAGAAAAATTAAGATACTTTATTTTATCATTGCGACAAATAAAAAGCAACGATAACGACGAATATTTTTGTCTGAATCAAAATATTTTTTTGATTTTCTCTTGAATTCAAGAGGCGATATTGTTATGATTATGTCAGAACTAAAACCGTTTCTCTTTGTCTGTTTTCTTTTTCAGAAATGGAGTTCGCCATGGGGGTATCAAGATTAAAGCTTCTTAAACAAATGGCTTACGGCATTGCTTCCGAATTCGGCAGCAACTGTGAAGTCGTGGTCCACGATCTGTCAAGTAAGCACATCAACAATTCCGTCGTCTTTATCGTCAACGGACATGTGACCGACCGTGAGATCGGCAGCGGCGCCTCACCGGCTGTTCTGAATGCGCTCCGCAAGCACGGGGATGAGCTGAAGGATCAGTACGCCTATCTGACACGGACCGACAACGGCCGCATCCTGAAATCCACTACCATTTATATTAAGGATGACGACGGCACGCCGCGCTACGCACTCGGCATCAATTACGACATCACCAATCTTCTGGCCTTCGAAGGGGCAATCCGAAGCCTGACCGATACACCGGAGGATCCCAACGATGCCGGTCACGATGTCCCGCGCCACATACCGCAGGATATCAACGCCATGCTCGATGAACTGATCGAACAGTCCGTTGCTCTGGTCGGTGTCCCGGTTCCCTTCATGACGAAGAACGACAAGATCAAAGCCATCAACTATCTGAATGACGCCGGCGCTTTCCTGATCACCAAGTCCGGCGACAAAGTATCTAAGTATTTCGGCATTTCCAAGTACACGCTGTACAGCTATGTGGATATCAACAAGTAAAATGCCGCATCACCCGCCGATCTGTTCAGGGCCCGCCCTGTCAGTATAAATCACAATCTTGAGAGAGTATCACAAGGGTCATTACCAAAGGAGGATAATTATGAGCCTGGATTACGCAAAAATCCTTGAAGCAGCGGAAGGTTATAAGGAAGACATGACGAAGTTTCTTCGTGACATGATCGCTATCCCGAGCGAAAGCTGCGAAGAGGAAGGCGTTATCAAACGTATCGCAGCTGAGATGGAAAAAGTCGGTTTCGACAAGGTCGAGATCGATCCGGAAGGCAATGTTCTTGGTTGGATGGGCAAAGGTTCCCGAATCATCGCCATCGACTCTCATATCGATACCGTCGGTATCGGCAATATTGCAAACTGGAAAGAAGATCCGTACAAAGGCTATGAGACCGATACCATCATCTACGGCCGCGGCGGTTCCGATCAGGAAGGCGGCATGGTCTCCGCTGTTTACGGCGCCAAGATCATGAAGGAACAGGGTCTTATCCCGGAAGACGTCACACTGCTTGTCGCCGGTACCGTACAGGAAGAAGACTGCGACGGTCTGTGCTGGCAGTACATCCATAAAGAAGACGGCATCACACCGGAATTCGTCGTTTCCACAGAGCCGACGGACGGCGGCATCTATCGCGGCCATCGCGGCCGTATGGAGATCCGCGTCGACATGCACGGTGTTTCCTGCCATGGCTCCGCTCCGGAACGCGGCGACAACGCCATCATCAAGATGGCTGAGGTTATTCAGGACATCCGTGATCTGAACGCCAACGATGACGCCGATGAAACAGAGATCAAGGGTCTTGTCAAGATGCTCAATCCGAAGTACAACCCGGATCATTACGAAGACGCTCAGTTCCTCGGCCGCGGCACCGTCACCGTTTCCCAGATCTTCTACACCTCACCGAGCCGCTGCGCCGTCGCAGACAGCTGCGCCATCTCCCTTGACAGACGCATGACAGCCGGTGAGACCTGGCAGTCCTGCCTGGAGGAGATCCGTCAGCTGCCCGCCTGCCAGAAGTACAAAGATGACGTCAAAGTCTCCATGTACCACTATGACAGACCGGCCTGGACAGGTCTTAAGTATGAAACGGAATGCTACTTCCCGACATGGATCAACAAGGAATCCGCTCCGCACGTCAAGGCTCTCTCCGATGCCTATGTTGCCCTGTTCGGCACAGATAAGAGAATCGGCGCCGACGAAGTGGCCATGAGCAAACGTGAAGGCAGACCGCTCGTTGACAAGTGGACCTTCTCCACCAACTGCGTTTCCGTACAGGGCCGCTACAGCATCCCGAGCGTCGGCTTCGGTCCGGGTGCCGAATCCCAGGCTCATGCCCCGAACGAGATCACATGGAAACAGGATCTTGTTACCTGCGCCGCTCTGTATGCCGCCATTCCGGAAACCTACATCGCCAGCAATCCGGAACCGGTCTTCACAGCCGCCGACGCCACCGATCTGTAATTCCCATACGTATTCAAGACGGCAGGGCAGCCCGCAGCTGCCCGCCGGCCTTTAAAAACAACACGATAAGGAGAGTAAAAGAATGAATATCAACGACATGACCTTTGACGATATGATCAAGGAACTGGAATCCCTCGATATTAAAGATATGTATCTCAACGACTTTTTCCTGACCTGGGAAAAGACAGACGATGAAATCAAGGCTGTCTGGACCGTGGCCGATGCCCTCCGCAACCTGCGCGAGCGCAACATTTCCACCAAGGTCTTCGATTCCGGTCTGGGCATCTCCCTCTTCCGCGACAATTCCACAAGAACCCGTTTCTCTTTCGCTTCCGCCTGCAACCTGCTGGGTCTGGAAGTTCAGGATCTTGACGAGAAGAAATCTCAGGTCGCCCACGGTGAGACCGTTCGTGAAACAGCCAACATGATCTCTTTCATGGCTGACGTCATCGGTATCCGCGACGATATGTATATCGGCAAGGGCAATGCCTATATGCACGAAGTCACACAGGCGGTCCAGGAAGGCTATGAAGCCGGCGTTCTGGAACAGAGACCGACACTGGTCAACCTGCAGTGCGACATCGATCACCCGACACAGCTGATGGCTGACACCCTTCATATCATCCATGAATTCGGCGGCATCGAAAATATCAAAGGTAAGAAGATCGCCATGACATGGGCTTATTCCCCGTCCTACGGCAAGCCGCTGTCTGTTCCGCAGGGTGCCATCGGCCTGCTGACCCGCCTCGGTGCCGACGTCGTGCTGGCACATCCGGACGGCTACGATGTGATGCCGGAAGTCGAAGAAGTGGCCAGAAAGAACGCCGAAGCCTCCGGCGGCTCCTTCACCAAGACCAACAGCATGGCCGAAGCCTTCAAAGATGCCGACATCGTCTATCCGAAGAGCTGGGCCCCGTTCGCCGCTATGGAAAAGAGAACCAACCTTTACGGTGAAGGCGACTTCGATGGTATTGACAAGCTGGAGAAGGAACTTCTGGCTCAGAATGCCGAGCATAAAGACTGGACTTGCAGCGAAGAGCTGATGGCCACCACGAAAGACGGCAAGGCCCTGTATCTGCACTGCCTGCCGGCCGATATCTCCGGTGTCAGCTGCGAAGAAGGCGAAGTCGATGCCTCTGTCTTCGATCGTTACCGTGATCCGCTGTACAAAGAAGCCAGCTTCAAGCCCTATGTCATCGCCGCTATGATCGTTCTTGAGAAGTTCAAAGATCCGGTCAAGCTGCTGAAGGATCTGGAAGCCGAAGGCAAAGCCCGCATTCATAAAAACTAAGAGAACGCTCTTCGGAGGTAGTTTCCATGAATATTAGAAAACGTATTGTCGTTGCACTGGGCGGAAACGCCCTCGGCAATACACTGCCGGAACAGATGCAGGCCGTGAAGCAGACATCCCGCGCCCTGGTCGATCTGATCGAAGAAGGTCACCAGGTCGTCATCGTCCACGGCAACGGGCCGCAGGTCGGTATGATCAATAATGCCATGGCCGCCCTCTCCCGAGAAGACGCCAATCAGCCCAACACACCGTTGTCCGTCTGTGTTGCCATGAGCCAGGCCTATATCGGCTATGATCTTCAGAATGCCATCCGTGAAGAACTGAAGAACCGAGGTCTTGTCAGAACGCCGGTCTGCACGATGGTCACTCAGGTTCGTGTCGATGAAAACGACCCGGCCTTCCTGAATCCGACAAAGCCGATCGGCCGCTTCCTCTCCAAGGAAGAAGCCGACATCCAGGCGGCCAAATACGGCCACCTGATGAAGGAAGATGCCGGACGCGGCTACCGCCGTGTGGTGGCTTCCCCGAAGCCGGTCGAGATCGTCGAGCTTGATGCCATTGCCTCACTGGTGGATGCCGGCAAGGTCGTCATCTGCTGCGGCGGCGGCGGAATCCCCGTTGTCACGAACGGCAATCATCTGAAAGGTGCCTCTGCGGTCATCGATAAAGACTTTGCCAGCTGCCTGCTGGCAAAGGAGCTGGAGGCCGACACCCTGATCATCCTGACCGCTGTGGAAAAGGTCGCCATCAACTTCCGCAAAGAAGACGAAAAATGGCTTGACGAGATCTCCACGGAAGACGCCAGACGCTACTGTGATGAAGGCCAGTTTGCTCCCGGTTCCATGCTGCCGAAGGTTCAGGCCGCCATCGACTTTGCCGAGTCGGCTCCGGGCCGTGAAGCACTCATCACGCTTCTTGAAAAAGCCAAGGACGGCATCAACGGCAAAACAGGCACCAGAATCCGCCAGGCTTAAACAGCCTCTCACAACCGCTTAAACACGGTTGTTCATCAGCCAACATACAAAAGGATCGCAGCCACAGGCTGCGATCCTTTTTTGTTCTCCTGTTACTATTCTATTCTTCCTTTCCGGCACGGATCAGACGGGCGAGATAATCCGCCTCATCCGGGAACACATCACGATAAGCGTCCGTCAGCGCTTTCTGCCAGATATCATAATGCGTAAAACGCACCAGTTCCGGGACCGTGCAGCCTACCTTCACCACATCGCGGGCGATTTTCTGCGCGACTTTCTGATCGGACATACGACCGAAGCCGAGAATAACCGAACCGTACTGCTTATCGCCCATGCTGAGACTGAAATACAGGGTCGCCGTGTGATAGAATTCGCGATAAAGCAGAGCCTTCTCCTCTTCGCTTTCGAGGGTCGTGATATCCAGGCTCTTCAGTTCTTTGGCGATATCTTTTTCCGACCGTTTCGGAATCTTATCACCGCGCATGGAATCCCCGGCAAAGCTGATCGAGAACCAGAGACGCAGGTACATATCGGCAGTCGCCATTTTCCCGTCCTTTTTCACCTTGACATAGCGCTTATCAATCAGACGGCGTCTGAGGGCATTCTCCTCAGGAGTCAAAGCCTGACGATCGGCCTCATCGAGAAGATCTCGGCGGATCTGGGCATCACCCTCATTATAGAAACAATCCGGCCAGGCGTTCATCATAGCGGCCACGGACGGTCTCTCCTGTTCAACGGTCTTCTTCTTTTTCAGTAATTCCATCTTTTCGTCTCCTTAGAAAATCTGATTGCCCCGGATGAATTTTCCTACGATCTGGCGGTCATCGCCGCAGCTTATGACCCGCTCCAGCCGCTCACGAAGGCTCAGAGGCCGCATCGTCTCCAACGCGGTGTCATCCAGTACGACTGCGTCAAATTCACAGCCTTCCCCAAACGTACCGACCCGGCCGAAAGCCCGGCCGCCGCCCAGCGTGGCCATATAAAAAACGTTTTCAAAGCTCAGTCTCTGGCGCGGATCTTTCGTCATCATCGCCCTGATGTTTGATAACTGCTGCACCGCCGTCATTGTCCGGAAGGGAGACGCTGTGCTGCCGAATCCCACAAGAGAGCCTATGCCGCAGTGAAGGCCGGCATCAAGATACGCCCGCACCGGCGGAATAGGCAGGCCGCCGTCCAGAGAAGCGGACGGACAGACCGCCAGAACGGCTTCTCTCTCTCTGACTGACCGGAATTCGTCCTCGGAAGCGGGAAAATGTCCCTCCGACAATAATAACACACTGCCGTCATAGGTGTCATCCGCCATCAGGTCTCTGTCATAGGGAGCCACCCGTTTCAGCGACAGCGCCGCCGCCAGAAGGTCAGCCGCTTCCCTGTCGAAGCCGCCGTTCAAGCGATTTTCCGCATCCGAAACCGTCGTCACCGCCGGGAAGGTGTGATCAAAATCCATCACGGCGCCGAAGAGATCCCGGGACTCTTCCCTGTCGGTGATTTTATGGCCGACCAGAGACACCAGGCCCGCCTCTTCCAGAATCGCCATCATAACGGCGGTGATATCTCCGCTTTGGCTTCCGGGAACCACGACCCTTGTCACTGCGCCTTCATAGAGATCCTCGGCAAAAAGATCCAGAGCCCTTTCAGCATAAAGGTCATCCGGCCACGCCGCCTCTTCCTCAGCCAGAAAGGCGGCTTTTTCCTCAGGCAGAAGAGCGGAGGTGATGCCTCGGACATCATAGGCAGCTCCGCCGGCGGCCAGATCCGTCATACCGGGAATGATGATGCGGCCGCTGTAATCCAGCACATCGCAGCCGTCAAACTCGGGGGGCAGCGTGTCCGCTGCGCCGGCACAGACACCGTCCCGGCACAGGACATAGCCTTCCTCCTTTAAAAGCAGCTCCCCGGGGCCGAGGCTGGCCGCTACAGCCCCAAACAGGGCAAATTTATCCGTCATAACAACTCCTCAAACGGCGTCAGCCCTCCTCCTCTTCATCGGGGTAGGGGCTTTCCGCCGGCGTGAAAATGCGCGTTTCAGCTGCCGTCTTCTTGTGGGGCACTCTCTCCCATGCCTCACGGCAGAACTGCTCCTGGGAATTAACCAGCACCTTGCCGCGCTTGTCGACCTTCTCGTAGGAACCGTCGTTCTGCAGAATATGAGCCTTCACATTGTCTTCAAACTCCGTCTCAAGCACGTGCATGGCCTCGGCCTTCAGATCCTCCGCTTCCACCGGGAAGACGATCTCGACACGGCGGTCAAGATTGCGCGGCATCCAGTCGGCGGAACCCATGTAAATATCATGGCGCCCGTTATTGCAGAACCAGAAGATCCGGGAATGCTCCAGAAAATCACCCACGATCGAGCGCACATGGATATTTTCAGAAACGCCTGGGATTCCCACCTTCAGGCAGCAAATGCCGCGGATCAGAAGATCGATCCGGACACCTGCCCGGGATGCCTCGTAAAGGGCCTCAATGATATCCGGGTCACACAGAGAATTCATACGGGCCTTGATGAAGGCCGTCTCTCCGGCTTCGGCGTGACGCTTCTCATTGCCGATCAGGCGCAGGAAGTCATTCTTCATCCACAAAGGCGCCACAATCAGCTTATGCCAGCTCTCCGGCTCCGAATAACCCGAGAGCATATTGAAGACAGCCGTGGCATCCTCACCGATCGCCTCATCACAGGTCAGCATACCGAAATCCGTATAGATGCGTGCCGTGGAATCATTGTAATTGCCGGTGCCCAGGTGAACATAGCGGCGTATGCCGTCGTCCTCGTTGCGGATGACCATTGTGATCTTGCTGTGGGTCTTCAGGCCCACCAGACCGTAGATCACGTGACAGCCGGCCTTTTCCAGCATCTTGGCCCACTCGATATTGTGTTCCTCGTCGAACCGGGCTTTCAGTTCCACCAGCACCGTGACCTGCTTGCCGTTGTCAGCAGCCTGGGCCAGGGCCGCCACGATAGGCGAATCGCCGCTGACGCGGTACAACGTCTGCTTGATGGCCAGGACCTTCGGATCCCTGGCCGCCGTCTTGACAAAATGCACGATGGCGTCAAAGGAGGTGTAGGGATGCTGCATCAGGATATCCCGGCGTCGAATAGCCTCGAAAATATCCGGCGTCTCTATCAGCTCCGGCAGCGGTGCCGGCTGATAAGGCGCCTTTTTGTAAGCGTCAAAGTTCTCCATGCCGTACATCTTCATCAGCACCGTCAGATCCAGAGGCCCGTTGATCATGAAAATGTCGCTGTCGCTGACATGGAACTCCCGGACCAGGATTTTCAAAAGGCGCGGATCCATATCCTCGGCAGCTTCCAGGCGAATGACCTCGCCCCACTGACGCTTCTTTAACTGTTTTTCAATCTCCTTTAACAGATCATTCGCCTCATCCTCATCAATCGGAAGGTCTGCATTCCGCATGATCCGGTAAGGGCTGGTGCAAAGTACCCGGTAATTGGAGAACAGTCTGCCGATATTGTACATGATCAGCTGTTCAAGTAAAATGAACGCATACTCGTTTTCACCTTCTGTCGGAAGCGGCACAAG
>JAQXFO010000037.1 GCA_029005135.1 Lachnospiraceae bacterium | reverse complement strand
TATAAACATAACAGGAGAATACCATGGAGGATTCGGTTAAGTACCATATTACCTGGGATCGCCGCCGTGAGTTTGATACGGGACGGTCATCGCAAAAACCGGGAGACAGGCTGCCGGCTTCTATTCGGAAGAGGGCCTTCGGTCCCCGCGGCTTCGCCTCGGCACTGACGGATTTTGTCTTTGCTGAGGATCCGGTTTCGGAGGCGGATATTATCTTTGTACCGGGAAACGGGTATCCCCAGATGGCCGAGGAAGCGGCGGCTCTGTACCACCGGGGTTATGCGCCGCGTATCCTGCCATCGGGCCGGTTCTATATCTATGACGATGCTTTTGACGGGGTCAAGGCACGGCAGGAGATCTACACGGGTCCCTACGAGACGGAATGGGCCTTTGCCCGGGACGTGCTTATCAAAAACGGTGTGCCGGAGGCGGCGATTCTGCGGGAGGACCGGGCGGGGTTTACTTACGAAAATGCCCTCTATTCACGTGCCGTCCTGGATGAGGCCGGGATCCGGGTGACGAAGGGGATCGTCTGCTGTCTGGCCTGTCATGCCGCCCGCTGCCGCCAGTATTACCGGCTCTTGTTCCCGGAAGCGGAGATCATGATCCATCCGACGCCGGCCAACGGGATCACCCGGGATAACTGGATGACGACGCCGGAGGGCATCACGATCGTGACCGGGGAGACGGCCCGCTGCGGTCAGCAGTTTGAGGATATTTTGATGACTCTGGCGGCTGAGGCGGCTAAGCCTCAGTGATGCAGGAAAAGGAGGTGTCTCTATGAAATACAGGAAGATAACAGCCCTTTGTCTGGCTGTCTTTTTGATGCTGTCGTCCGTCATGACCGGCTGCGGCCGGGAGGGGAAGAGCCTGGCGCCGCTTCCCGAAACCGAGTCGGACAAGCCCCCTGCAGTCTCCGAGGCGATGTCCGGAGAGGCTGCCGCCTCTTTGGAGGAGACTCTGGCCGGGACGGGTCAAACACTCACCCTGACGGAGGCCATGGCGCGCACCGGTGATCTGATTCTTGTCAACAGCCGGCTTCCCTATGATTTTGACGCCAATGCCGACAGTGTCGATATTGTGAACATCCGGGATACTCAGAGCTTTTTCTATCAGGTGAGCAAGCGTGAACTGTCGGTCGCCTCGCGGATCATGCCGTCTCTTGATGCGATGATTGCCTCCTGTCATGAGGCGATGGGCAATGAAGAAGCCGGCATTGAGTCGGCCTATCGGTCCCTTGACTATCAGATCAATGTGATGAGCGAGATCACAGAACTCTATGGCGAAGACTACGCGGCGAAATATGTGGCTCAACCCGGTTACAGTGAACATCATACAGGGCTGTCCGTGGATATCGGGCGTTTCTTTCCGGACGGCTCCGAGGGCTCCTTCTCCGAGAGCGAGAGCGCTGTGTGGATGAATGACAACAGCTGGCGCTACGGCTTTGTGCGCCGCTACGCGGAGGATAAGACCGCGGTCACCGGCATCAGCAATGAGGCCTGGCATTTTCGCTATGTCGGGGTACCCCATGCTGCCTATATGAAGGCGAACAATCTGGCACTGGAAGAGTATCTGGAGCTTCTGCGGTCGGAAACAGACAGGTCCCATCCTCTGAGTATTACGGCAGAAGACGGGACCTATGCGGTCTATATGACGACGGAGACCACGATTCCGGAGCCCGCCGGCGATTACCGGATATCCGGCAGCAACAGCGGTGAATGGATCGTGACGGTCAGGCTATAAGGGACATGCTGTCGAAGAGGGTAAACAGGTTCTCTTCGTCATATTCCAGAGTTTTTGTCCAGGTCGTGACGGCCCGGATTATGTCGTATAAAACAGGAACGCTGCGATTCGGCACGGCATTTTCCATTGTCAGATCCCGGATGACCAGGCAGGAGAACAGGGCGGTCAGAAGCTTGCTTTCCCTGTCGTCATCGTCGAGATACCAGGCATAGTACCGGCGAAGATAATACACAATAAGCTGCTCGAAGACGGTCTCATCCGGATAGAAGGGCTCGCTGCTGTCAAGACGGCCGCTGTGACGGGCGGCGGTCCGGCCTTCGGCAGCACAGCGCCGGAAGGCGCCGAGCCTGTCGGCGTAGAGACCGGCATGGGCTTTCGTGTCTTCCAGGGCGGCCATGGCTTTCGGCCAGGAGCCGGCGTGCCAGGGCAGGACCCGAAGCAGCTCAAGGCGGCGCCCGAAGAGTACCTCATCGGCCTCCAGTGTGTCGCGGCCGGTATCGGCAGAGAGCAGCGTGCCGATCAGGTATTCGCCGGCGAAGCAGAAGCTGCCGGAACGTTCGCGGCAGAAGCGGAGGGCATCTTTGAGGCGCTCAGAAAGCGGCTGCGTTCTGTCCCGGATCAGCGAGATCAGCTCGTCCCGCTCCTCCACAGCGGCGAGTTCATCGGCACGGATGCCTCTTGTCTCTTCAATACCGGGCCCGTCGGTTTCCTCCGTCAGAAATGTCTGGGGAGTCCGGCGTATGATGAGCCGCCGGGCAGCTTCGGGGCAGGAGAGAATCAGGCTTTTTTCAACGGCACCGGCCAGAGGCTCCTCACAGCGGGGATAGCCGGCACAGATACGGCTCTGGGCGCGGGCACCGTAAGCCAGATAGAGACTGCACAGGTTGCTGTCATTGAGGAAGGGACAGCGGCCTTCGACAGACAGGCAGTGAACAGGGCCGTCGTCATCGTCTTGGGTCTCTGCCTCTTTCAGGACGCTGCGGAGACGGTCGGCCGTTTCACCCTGAATTGTCTGATAGAAACGCCAGGTTTCATCATCGATGACAAGCTCGTCACCGATGCAGCAATTATCCGGGCAGATGCCGCCCAGACAGGCAAAACTGTCATAATCATCGGGAATTCGTATTTTCATGGTCATGAGTATAGCACGGATTACGAAATCTTTGTGAATAACCCTGCTTTTTCTGAAAATATGATAAGATGACAGTGTCCCGGAAGAAGTCGAAGCGGTCATTCATTTTCTAATGAGGAAAGGAGAGATACCGTGATATTTTTACTGATTCTGTTTATTATTCTTGTGGTTCTCATCTGCAGCAGCATTCGCATCGTACCTCAGGGTTATGTCTATGTGGTGGAATGCCTCGGGCGTTACAAGGCGGCCTGGGATGCCGGTCTTCATATTAAGATTCCGATCCTTGACCGTGTCGTCCGGAAGATCAGCATGAAGGAGCAGGTTCTGGATTTTCCGCCGCAGCCCGTGATCACCAAAGATAATGTTACGATGCAGATCGATTCCGTTGTGTTTTGCGTTGTCTTTGATCCGAAGCTGTATACCTACGGTGTCGAGCATCCCATTGCCGGCCTTCAGAACCTGGCCGCCACGACACTGCGCAACATTATCGGTGAAATGGAGCTGGACCAGACACTGACCGGCCGCGATATGATCAACCGCCGGATGGAGACCGTCCTCGATGAAGCCACCGATCCCTGGGGCATCAAGGTCACTCGTGTTGAGATCAAGAATATCCAGCCGCCGGAAGAGGTTGAGCAGACGATGCTCAAGCAGATGAAGGCGGAGCGTGAGAGACGTCAGACCGTCCTGGAAGCCCAGGCTCATCAGGAGGCGGTCGTGGCCAGAGCGGAAGGCGACAAGAAGGCCAAACTGCTGGCAGCGGAAGCCGAGAGAGATGCGCAGATCGCCATGTCCGAAGGCCGTGCCAAGTCCATTAAGCTGGTCTATGAAGCCGAGGCACAGGGCTTGCGGATGCTCAGTGAGGCCGGCATCAATGAAGAGGTATTGAAGCTGAAGGGGCTGGAAGCCCTGAAGACGGTGGCTGACGGCCGGGCGACGAAGATCTTCATGCCGTCGGATATCACCGCGGCGGTATCGTCCCTGGGCGTCCTGTCTGAAGCTGTGGGTATCGGGGATGCCACACCGATCGACCGCACACCGAAGCCCGCACAGGCTGACGGTGGCGATATCTGCTGTGATGATGAGGACAAAAGCCCGCTGACAGGCGGTGCTGTCCGCACCGGTGAAGCTATCCATAAGGATGTGGCAGGGTCGTATCAGAAGCTGGACTTCTGATAGTCTGAAGCGTCAGCAGAATAGATAAGATAAAAGGGAGCTTGAAAATGAGATCATTTTCAAGCTCCCTTATTACGATTGCGGTATCGTGTGACGTTTTGTCAGCGGGCCATCCGAAAGATGGTTTCCACTTCGGCGAGGGTCAACGGATGGATGCGGGACAGCTTCACGGTGCCGTTTTTGGTGGCATTCAGGCTGAGGGCATGGATGTCATCCTCCGTCGGATCAAGGCCCAGATCGGACAGGGACACCGGCATACCGATCTCGCGGAAGAAAGCCACGGTGGCGTTGATGCCGGCCAGAGCGGCTTCATGATCGTCGGCTTCCGTGATGTCCCAGACCTTGCGGGCGTAACGGGCAAAGCGCGGCAGGCATTCTTCGTACAGGTAGAGTGCCCAGGAGCCCCAGACGGCGGACAGAGAGGCACCGTGGGTGACATCGTAGGCGGCGCTCAGGGCATGGCCAAACTTGTGGACAGAGAAATCCTTATCGCGGCCGCAGCTTGTCAGGCCGTTATGGGAGAGGGAGGAACACCACATGACTTCGCCCATGGCGGCGGCATCGTCCTTGTCGGCCAGGATACGGCGGGCGGCTGTGATCATCGTGCGCAGAAGGCCTTCCGCGATTTCATCGGTCATCAGGCAGTCGCTGCCGGGGATAAAGTAACGTTCCAGGGTGTGCATCATGATGTCTGTGACACCGGCGGCCTTCTGATAATCCGGCAGTGTCAGACAGAGCTTCGGATTCATGACCGCGAAGAGACAGCGGCTGAAATCGGTGCTCAGGCCCTGCTTGATACCCAGAGCTTCGTTGGTCAGAACGGCGGAATCGGACATCTCGGAGCCGGCTGCCGGAATCGTCAGTACGCAGCCGACAGGAATGGTCCGTGATAAGGTCACCTTGTTGTTCCAGATATCCCACAGCGCCGTTTCCGGATGAGCCAGACCGTGGGCAATGGCTTTGGCGGTATCAATGACGCTGCCGCCGCCGACGGCCAGGATCAGATCACAGCCGAAGGCCAGGGCCCGGCGGACACCTTCCTCGGCATGAGCCAGACGGGGATTGGGCTGAACGCCTTCGAACAGCTCATAGCTGAGCCCCTCGGCTTCGAGGGAGGCGAAGACACGGTCCAGCAGGCCGCTTTTTCTGGCGCTGCTGTCGCCGGTGACGATAAAGACGCGGGAACAGCCGGCCTTTTTGACCAGACTTCCGCATTGGGTTTCGGTATCTTCACCGAACACAACGTGAGTCGGGGCATAATAATCAAAAGTATTCATAACAAGTCTCCTCGAATTTTATAGTGACACATATGATGATGCGGCGGACAGCCGCCGGGAATCCACCTTATTGTAACACATTTTATGAAAAAAACGGCACTTGCCGGAAGTGCCGTTTGTCAGTGGTTCGACAGCCGATGTCTGATCAGCCGTGCAGGCCGCGGGCCTGGCGGTCCATATCCTCGACCACGATGTCATAGATCTCGCCGAGAGAAGCGCAGTAGCTCAGAAGATCCCAGGGCTCGTTGGTATGGAAGTGGATCTTGATCAGATCCTCGTCACCGACGGCCAGAAGACAATCGCCTTTGAGGTTCTCGGTGATGTAGTCGTTGATAGCATCCTCATCAAGATCCTGCCCCTCGATCAGGAGCTGAGTATCATAACGGAATTCCAGCATGGAATCGTCCTCCTCATTATTCATATGGCACTCATTATAACAAAAAGAGGCCATCTGTAAAGTCTTTTGATTGACAGACAAGTCCCGGCGGTGAGAAAATAAACCGTACTTGCGGATATGGCGGAATTGGCAGACGCGATAGATTTAGGTTCTATTGTCATATGACGTGCAGGTTCAAGTCCTGTTATCCGCATAAGAGCAACCCGGAAAACGGCGAAAATGCTGTTTTCCGGGCTGCTTTTTTGTCAGTCGAATATTTCATCCAGCACCTTGAGGAGGCGCGCCGGGGTATAAGGCTTGCAGACAGAACCTTTGGCACGGCCGATACCGAGACAGGCTCTGGCCCGGCTGTCCTGGCCCATGGCAAACTGAATGATCACAATGGCTTCCTCGTCAATGGCGAGGATCTCTTCCATCACCTCGCTGCCGTCCATATCCGGGAGAGTCAGACTCAGTATGACAAGATCGGGCCTGTGGAGGCGGAAGCTTTCGATGGCATCGCGGCCGTTGGAGACTTCGGCGACAACAGAGAAGCGCGTGTCTTTGAGGGCGTCGCACGCCATCAGACGGCCGGTGGCAGCCGTGTCGCAGATAAGGGTCTTATAGGTCATGGTAACCTCCTGGTTGTTTTCGATAATCTGATTTAACCACAGAAAAAAGAATCAGAGCAAGTTTTTTATCGGAAATGACCGGCAAGACCCTTGACTCTCCTCCGCAGGGCAGGTGTTACGGTCGTCCGGAAGAAGATATGAGGAGGTTTACACATGGCATCATCCATAATCTGTGTCAGTCATCTGACAAAAAGCTATGGCGGCCGCAAGATGGTAAACAATCTGTCGCTTGAGGTCGGTAAAGGGGAGATATTCGCCCTTCTTGGCCATAACGGAGCCGGTAAGAGCACCACCATCGCTATGCTCCTGGGACTCAAGAAACCCGATGCCGGCATAGCACGGATCTTCGGTACGGAGGCGGCTGCTAATCGGAAGACGGTCTTTGAAAAGGTGGGCGTGCAGCTTCAAAGCACACCCTATCAGCCGTCAGTGACGGGGGAGTAGTGCTGTCTTGCCTATGCTTCGCTCTACAAGACCCCGGCGGACTATCGCGCTCTCCTGACAACGTTCGGCCAGGAGGCGCACCGCCGCAGCCGTGTGTCGGGGCTGTCCGGCGGTGAACGCCGGAAGCTGTCACTGCTCCTGGCGTTGATCGGCAGTCCGTCGGTGGTCTTCCTTGATGAACAGACCACCGGTCTTGATACGGCCGCCCCGGCAGGAGGTCTGGCGGATTCTTCGGAAACTGAAAAATGATGGCCTGACGATCTTCCTGACGACCCATTATATGGAAGAAGCGGAGGCTCTCTGTGACCGTGTCTGCCTGATCCGCGACGGCGTGAAGGTCGCTGAGGGTACGCTCGAGGCAGTTATGGCAGCCAGAGGCAAAAGCGGACTTGAAGAGGCGTATCTATATTATATGGAGGCGAGTGACTGATAAAACGTTTCTGGCGGCTGCATCTGGTGGAGCAGAAGGTGTTTCTGCGCTCCCTCGATGTTGATCATTTAGTGCCTATAAAATCAACACAAAGCTGTCGATTCGGCGCCTTATGACAACAGAGCCTCCTTTCTATAATGGAAAACAGCAGGGGGCCGCTTCCTTATACGGCAGCGGCCTGTCAGACCCTGCCGGATAAGGAGGACGACACGATGAAGATTGTGATCATACACGGGCAGAATCATATCGGCAGTACCTGTACGATTGCCAGAGAGCTGGCCGGGAAGGTCGGCGGAGATATCCGTGAGT
>JAQXFO010000036.1 GCA_029005135.1 Lachnospiraceae bacterium | reverse complement strand
CGGTCATCGCCTCCTCTCCTGTATTATCGTCTTGAATGGCCATCCCGCAGGATTTGCCTGTTACGTCATAGAACGCCTTTCTTCATGTCCGGGCAGAAGCAAGCAGAGACTTAAACAGCAGCATACCCACCGTTGCCCCGCCATCCTGCATACCGATAGTCTTGTCACCGAAATAGGACGGACGGCCGTGAATAGCCTTCATGGCAGTGGCTTTATGCATCCCACTCAGGGCAGCTTCGTAAGCAGCACTCAGGCATGTTTCCGCCTCTGCCCCCTCCGATAAGGCCTTTTCCAGTGCCTCGATGCCGGGATTCAGGGAATCGAGAATCGTCTTCTCTCCGGGAGACGCTTTACCACGCTTCATCATGGCTTCATAGCCGCTTCGCAGCATGACCGCCAGATCCCCAAGATCAAAGCTTTCCCGATCTGCCGGCAGGGCGGTGCCCATACCGCGAACAAGAATTCCCACCAGGGTACCCAACGTCGACGGCGCATCATTCATAATGGCCATACCTGCCTTCTTGAGAAGGGGTCCCGGGTTATCCTCTGATTTTGCGGCGGTGTCAGCCGCCGTCCGAAATCCCCTCTCCATATAAAGGCCCAGATCACCATCGCCCATAGCGGCATCCAGTTCCGTCAGCATGGCATTGTTTTCGGTCATCATATCAGCAATAACCGCTAAGGTTTTTCTGACATCTTCTTTTCCGTACATGACTGATTACCCCCAGTTTTTATCAAATTTCACAAACGGCGAATAAGCCTCGTCCGCCAGAAGGGATTCCAGTTCCTCGTCGAGCTTCATAATGGAGAGGCCCAGTCCGGCCATTTCCATAGATGTACTGTACTCACCGACAAGAACCCTCACAGGCTCGAGGCCTTTTTCCCTGAGAATATCCGCCACTTTTCCATAGATAATGTATCCTTCTTCCAAAGCTGTGGACCCCAGAAGATTAACAAGAACCGCCACACGGGAGCCGGCAGGATAGTCCATATCCGCCAGTATCCGGGAGGTCAGTATCTCCGCCACCTCATCCGCTGTCGCAATCTTGCCGCGTTCCACGCCGGGTTCGCCGTGGATTCCCATGCCGATCTCCATTTCTTCTTCACCGATGACAAAGGAGGGCTTTCCAACCTCGGGCAGCGTGCAGGCAGACATCGCCACGCACATAGATCGGATATTGTCATTAGCCTTCTGGGCGATACGGGTCACTTCCCTGAGCGGCAGCATACGCTTGGCGGCGGCACCGGCACATTTGTAAACAAAAAGGATGCCCGCCACACCCCGGCGGTTTTCGGCATTTTCCTTTGACGCAGAGGCCACATCGTCGTTGCACCAGACCTGGGCAGCTTCAATGCCGTCATCGGCCAGTTCCTCCGCCGCCATATCAAAGTTCATGCGGTCGCCGCCGTAATTGCCGTAGAGATAAAGGACACCGGCTCCGGTCTCCACTGCTTTGGCCGCCTCGACCATGGCGAAACAGCTGGGAGAGGCGAAAACATTACCGACAGCGCAGGCATCCGCCAGGCCATCGCCCACATATCCCAGAAACAGGGGAAGATGCCCCGAACCACCGCCGGTGACAATAGCCACCTTGCCGGGTACCGGATTTTTCAGACACAGAGCCCGGGCATTTTCCTCACTTAAGCTATAGAGATCGCCGTAGGCACTCAGAATACCTTTTAAATAATCTTCAACATACTGATGCGGATCATTGATAAATTTCTTCATAGACAACCTCCTCATAGTTCTTATCTGTCAGAAGCCGCAGGCTTCCTTCTAAACCGTCATTGAAGCAAGACGTGTCCTGCCATTCCCTGCCTTCGTGATCACGCCTCAGACATGATCACCGAAGAACTCCAGCGCAGCCCCTTTAAATCCCCGGCCCTCATCGGAGCATAAGAAGGTGATGGCATGGGCCACGTCCTCAGGCTGCAGCATCTCCTCCTCCGGCAGAGTGGCCCGCTGCCTGACATCCTCCGTATTTGTCAGGCCCAGCATAATGACATTTGTGTTGATACCGAAGGGTCTGACTTCCTCCTGCATAGTGTTGTTGAGACCGATGAGACCAGCCTTGGCTGCCGCATAGCAGCCGTAAGTCAGGAAGGGATGCGTCACCGCCGCCGAACAGATACTGACGATCTTCCCGTACCGGCGGGCCTTCATGCCCGGCAGAACATGTTTACAGCACAGAAAGGTTCCGTCCAGGATGACTTTAATCGGGACATGCCAGTCCTCCAGGGACATCTCATCCACGGCACCACCCCGAAAGACAGCCGCGTTGTTCACCAGAATGTCCACTTTACCGAAGCGCTTCTCCAGAGAGGCGACAGCCCCTGCGACCGCGTCCTCATCCGTAATATCGCATTTGATCGCCAGAGCCTGCCCGCCGGCCCCAAGAATACTCTTTTCCACTTGGAGGGCATTGTCCCCATTGACGTCGAGAATACCAACGGCCGCCCCATAGGATGCGAACTTTCGGCAGAGCGCCTCCCCGATACCGCGTCCTCCTCCTGTTACCATTACTGTTTTTCCACTGAAATCCAATATCACGATGATGCCTCCTCTTCATGATCCTGATCAGTAATCACGTAGCTATGAACAGCAGCATAAGCCGCCTTCATCACATAAAACTGCAAAAAAGCCGGAGTCCCCAGGAGGATCAGGATGATACTGAAGGGGAACACCCAAAACTGGATAAGATAGAGAAAGAAAAAAAAGATCAGGCGGAACGTATGACGGCCGCCAATCAAGGTCAAAAGCAGAGCGTTGAACATAATCTCACGGGCCGGCAGAGGGGTGGCGGCTGTCATCGCCAGAGCATAAGCCAGAAGAAGAAATGTCAGCAGGGTGATAAAACTGCTGATGACAACGCTTATAATCTTCACTGTACCGGCCGGCATAGCCAAGCTCAGGGCCTGAGCCGTCAGGCTGACGAGAAAAATGAGCCCAATGGTCATTCCCAAGCCGAGACTGCGAAAAAAAGAGGCCCGAAATTCACCAAAAAAGTCCTTGATGACATGAAAATCCTCGCGCCGCAGGATCTTGAGGCAAACCCTGTTCATGGCGCTCACCCCGGCAGGGATTGTCACTATCCCTAATGAGACGCCCAGGAAAAGAATATTCATTAGAAAAAAAACCGGAAAGAAGATACCGAGCTGATAGAGCAGCTTCCACCCTCGTTTTTCCGGCATGCCGGCCTCAATATCCTGAAAACGGATAGTTTTCAACACGGTCATCGCCTCACATCATTCTTTTCTCTCAATCCGCATACCGTCCCGCACTCGTGTCTGACAGGTTTTCACGTCAGGGACATCGTCAATCGTCATGACGCAGTCCGTGCAGTGACCTATCGCACAGAAGATGCCCCGGGGCTCATGTTTTTTATGCGTATAGCGGAACACGCGGATCCCGGCCGCGGTCAGCGCCGCCGCCACACTCTCACCCTCCAGGGCAGTGACCGGTGTTCCGTTGAAAAAGATCGTGATCTCCTGTCTGTCCCGGATAGACGGCATCACCGGGTGTTCCACAATCCTACCGTTATCCCTCATCGTTCACTCCTCTTTTCCGGCCGCAGCCTCAACCGTGACAGCATGCAGCGGCGTTCTCGTTCGAATATCGTTATCGGGCAACGGCAGACCATGCTCCCGGCAGTACTCCCGAACCAGTCTCATCAGAAGCCTCTCGCAGGTGCGGCCCTGACAGGTTCCCATACCGATACGCGTATATTTGCGCAGATCTCCGGGATCCCGAAGACCCGCCTCGAGAGCCGCCTTGACTTCGCCCCAGGTAACCTCCTCGCAGCGGCAGATAATCGTATCATCTCTCATAAACTATCCCTCTGTAAACCCTCGATGACTAAAAGGTTCGATTCGGATCACAGCCTGTCAAATCATATCCCGCAGGCTCTCCCATAACCATGCGGCCGGTGACCCGGCCGATCGCCGGCGCCATAATCAGCACACTCTCAAAGCCCGAAGCGGCGATAACCTCCGGATAGGCTTCCAGCCGCCCCCAGAAAGGCTTCTTGTCCTCAACAAAGGGGACCGGCGTGATCCAGGAACGGATGATACGCTGATGTTTCAGCGACGGAAGATACCGGCAGACATTGGCTGCCATATCCCGCAGATATTCCTGCGGCACCTTATCAATATCCCGGCGGCTCACACAGGAGCGCTGAGCCACCAGATGATTGCCGTTGGTATCCGGCACGATAATGAATTCATCGGCATTCTGCTCAGGGAAATCCGCCCAGTCCGTCTCCCTGAGGATCTCCGCTGCCGCCTCCTGCATCGTAATCCGGGGACTGGTGAAGGTACTGATCGTGTGCCTCAGCACTTCCCGACTCCGCTCCATGACCATGCAGGCTCCCTGAATATAATACTGTTTCAGTGTCACATCCAGCTTTCTCAGCAGATTTCCTGTCCAGGCACCGGTGGCTGCCACCACGTTATCACCGTATAAGCAAGTGCCCTTTTCTGTTATCACTCCGCGGACGTGACTGCCTTCACGGATAAAATCGACAACCTTTTCGTGAGAGAACCACTCTGTACCGCAGAGCAGCGCCTTGCGAAAATAGGCGAACACCAGGCGCAGAGGATCCATGATCCACTGGCGGTAATAGGCGCCGCCCAGTTCTTTTTCAAGGCACAGACGCGGCTCTTTTTTCCTCAGCTCAGCCGCATCGAGCAATTCGAAGTCGAATCCGTTGCGCTGGTAGATTGCCTGCTTCCTGAGAGCGGTCTCCCGCTCCTCCTCCCGGCAAAAGAATCCGAGGAAGTTCATTGGTCCAAAACCGAAGTCCATCTCCAGTTCCCGGTCCAGATCCTTGTATATCCGCAGGCTGTCGACACAGAGATCGAAGGCGGTCCCGGAAGTCTCATCTTCAAAGAGCAACAGTCCCGTGTTGCCGGCCGAGGCGCCGGCGCTCAGACCTCCCGCATCGAGGAGAGCCACCTTCCTGCCCGCTTTTGACAGCTCGTAAGCCGTGGAAACACCGACAAGACCTGAGCCGATAATGATGACATCGTATATTTTCACCGCTTCACCCCTTTATAAAACGCACCCTGTCCGCATACTCCTCCGGAAAACTGATCGTAACGACAGCGGTCCGGCTGTAAGCCGGCAGTTGCTGCACCCTTTCCACTCTGGCCCGGCACACAACCTTTCCGTCTTTATCAACAGCATCGGCACAGCTGCCCGGAACCGGCATCGGCAGAAACTCATAGGGAAATGTGAGCTCCGCCCTCTTTTTGCCGGAGACGTATTTCACCAGAAAACACGCCTGACCCGGACACATAGCCACACACCGACCGCAGCCGACACAGGCCTCAAGGTCGATGACGGGTCTGTGGATAATCGGATCCCCGATCTTTATCGCATGGACAGGACAATTCTTCTCGCAGGGATTACAGGGAATTTCCTGGCTGCACTCGATAAAGGCCTTTGCCTTTGATTCCTGACGGTAACGGGAAAAATCCACTGTCTCCGTCTTCCTCTCCCCTTTCATGCGAATGCTGTCTATCCGTGCCTGATGTCCGGTGATTGCCTCCGCAGCGGCAGATTCCGGCAGAAATCCCAGCCTGACGGAAGCCCGCAGCCCGGCAATATTTCCCTCTTCAATGGCAATGGAGGCCTCCTCGACGCCGCCGGCGTCCCCGGCCACGTAAACACCCTCCGCCGTGGTCTGCATAAGCGTATCATGAGCGATGGCGCCGTCTCCTGCCTGACGGATATCACAGCCAACGATCTCTCCCAGCCTGATCAGGGGTGACAGCCCTACCGCCAGACAGATCGTATCCACCTCCAGCCTTTCTTCGGTACCTTCGATGGGTTGAAAATGTTCATCCACCCGAACGATAACGGCCCCTTCCACGGACTCCCGTCCGAAAGCTTCCTTGATGGTATAGCCTGTCAGAACGGGAATGCCCAGCCTTTTGATCTTATTGGCGTGCACCTGATAGCCGCCGATAACCGGAGCCGCCTCGATCACCGCCGCCACCTCGATACCAGCCTGCCTCAACTGATAGGAAACAATGAGACCCACATTGCCGGCCCCCACCATCAATACCCGGCTGCCGCAGCGAACACGTTCCAGATTCACCAGAGTCTGAGCGGCACCGGCCGTCATCACACCGGGAAGAGTCCATCCCGGGAAAGCCAGCGCATTTTCGCCGGCACCCACCGCCAGAACCACCGTCTTTGCCTCCGACCGCAGAGTAACGTGCCCTTTATCAGCATAGACAACATAACCGGTCTCCGCTTTTTCAATATCGTAAACAGCAGCGTCAAAAACAAATGTGACACCCAGTTCACAGGCCTTACGGTAATAGCGATCAGCCAGTTCGACACCGCGAACACCCGCACAGACCTCGGCCGAACCGAAAAACTTGTGTATCTGCTTAATCAACTGCCCGCCCGGACGATCATTGCTGTCATAGACGGCTGTCCTGGCACCGTTTTCCGCCAGACGAATCGCGGCAGAGATACCTGCCGGTCCGGCGCCCACGACCACCGCATCATAAGTCTGCCCCATCCTGATTCCTCCTTACCGCGCAGCCCTTGTGGGGCGATTGTCAGAATAAATATTCGACACGGCAGTTCCCGTCCTCCCGAAGGATGACGATCACCGCCGAATTATTGGAAGGCCCCTCCACAACTGCTCTCAGGGTTACATAGGGGATGCCCCGATATTCCCAGACACAGCCGTGGTGATAATGCCCCTGCATCACCAATTTGACGTTATCGTATTTCTCCAGAAGGGCCCTCACCGCCGCGTGATTCTTCACCACGTGGGGATCCATCCTGTCCCCGATCCGCCGGGGATCCAGATTAGCGTGGGCTGCCACCAGCACCGGTCCCGGTGCCTCCCGGAGCACCCTCTCCAGCCACATAAGCTGCACTTCCGGAACATAACAATCATCCCAGCGGCAGAGAGCCGTGTCGTAGGAACGTCCCGTTTCATCGTAGTTGGTATCCAGCGCCGCGACGGTCCAGTTCCCGCAGGTGAAGGCATAATAACCCTCAGGGCAGGGAAGTTCCAGTTCCCGGCAGAGCACGGTCCGCGGCAGCTGACAGATATCATGATTGCCCAGAACGGAATACAGCGTCATCCCGCTGTCATCGAATTTTCGTTTCAAAAGCCTCAGCTCCGGCAAAGCGCCGCGGCCATCTCTATTATAATCAATGAAGTCTCCCAGACAGACCGCCAGGGTGATCCCGGCCTCCCGGAAAGCCCCGATGCACCTGTCAATCTTGGCCGGTGCCAGGCGGAAGAACCGTTCATTGTCATGATCTTTATCGCAAAAATGAGGATCCGAAAAGAATCCTATCCTGAATTCCTTCATAAGTCACTTCTCTCTCAGGCAGATAAACCGGCTTTGCCGTCCCGGGGTCCAGGCCCCGGAACGGCTGTTTGTATCTGTCAGGTTCGGTTGTACAGAAGACCGGTACGATGAGGTTCAATGCCGTCCCTTGCCAGATGGGCAATTTCTCCCATACCGATCATGCGAAACGTACCGAAAGACGCCTCCGACTGTTCAAAAAGCAGCGTGGTGTACGACGTCGGAGAGATATAGCACGTACGCCACATATCCAGATAAGAAATGCCGAGCAGATAGGCGATCCAGGTAAGACCCACCCCCTGGTGGCAGAAAACAGCGATATCGCCCGCCGCGGATAAATCCGCCTCATAGTGGTAGCCTGCGCCGGTGCGGCGAAGGCCATAGGCCTCAAGCAGTGATGCCGTACCCGTTTCCAGCTCCTTCAGCCGGACCTCCAGAAGGGATTCCCGAAAGGGGCTCTCTTCTCTATAACGATTGGGATCAGCGGCCAGCGCCTGCCTCGGGGGCACATGCCAGATCGCCAGGTCATCCCGAAGCGCTGACGGTATCACAACATCATTCATTTCCCTCAGAAAGGGCAGGATCTCAACCGTTTTCCCCAGAGCGGCAGCGGTATATTCCGCTGTCTCACGGGCCCGGCCGAGGGGAGAGGCACAGATACGTTCGATCGGCTCCTCCGCCAGCAGCCGGCTGAGGGCGGCTGCCTGATGCCGCCCCAGAGGCGTCAGGCAGTCATTGTCATAATCGGGATCACCGTGTCGAACAATAAGAATTCTCATAACCGTCTCTTACGGCTGAAGAATAGCCATGGCATCTGTCTGCGCCTGGGCAAGACAGGCTGCCGGATCCTGATTGTCGATCAGAACGCTGTCAAGAGCGGTCTGCATGCAGGCATAGACATCCCAATAGCTGTCGGTCGTCCACTGAGCCGTCGTGTACTGAAGCAGCTCGGAAGCCTGCTCTGTCTGCGGATTTTCCGCATAGTAAGCTTTCACATCGTCAAGATCGGCACAGGACTTGCGCACACAGAAGTAACCCGAGATATCCATCCAACGGGCAGACTGTTCCGGCTCGGTCATCCACTTCATGAATTCCCAGGAAGCGGCTTCTTCTTCCGGCGTCTGGTCGGCAATCATAATCAGACCGCCGCCGCCATAGGAAAGACCCGGTGCTTCTTTAACCGGAACCATGGAGATCTGCCAGTCAAATTCAGCGGTATCCATAACAAGGCCGAGATTACCGGTTGTATTCAGCATCATCGCACAGGACTCGGCCACAAAGTCCTCAGCGGCCGTCGCATAAGTCTGAATCATGCCGCCGGCATTGATGAGCTTCTGCATCATACCCAGACTCTCCACGGCTTCATCAGAATCAAACAGGGTCTCCGTATTGCTGGCACAAAGCTTGCCGCCGTCTGAGAGCGTCAGCGCTTCCAGAACCCAGACATCAGACGGGAATTCGATGGTGATGGTACCGGCGTCGGCTGCCTGCAGCTTTTCACAGGCATCCAGATATTCCTCCCAGGTCTCCGGTGCTTTTTCCACGCCGGCCGCTTTCAGCTTATCCATGTTGACATACAGCGTACAGATGCTGTGCTGATAGGGCAGACCGTAGGTCCCGCCGTCCGGATAGACGAAATTTCCCCAGAAGCCGTCGATGAAGTCGGCCTTCCACTCATCACCTTCGGCGGCTATCAGGTCGTTGAGATTCTGAACCTTGCCGATGTTGTAGTAGTCAACGATATCCAGCATGCCGGACAGAATGACATTCGGGGCATTGCCGCCGGAGATATCTGTCATAGCCGTCTGGGCCGTGTTTTTATAAGACCCGGTGTAGACCGGCGTGACAATGATATTCTCATGTGTCTCATTGAAATCTTCGATCATCGCTTCCATGCCGTTAGCCAGATCGCCGCCGACCTGCGTCGGATAATAGAAGGTCAGTTCTACCGGTTCGGATGCTTCAGACGGCTGTTGTTCTGCCTGAGCTTCCGACTCCGCCGGCTGGCTGCCGGCATCCTGCTTTTCAGAAGCGGTTCCGCCGCATCCGACAAGGGACATAACCATCCCCAATGACAATAAGAGCGCTGTGATTTTTTTCATTTTTGAGTTCTCTCCTTTCTTCCTACTATCTATGATCATCGCCTCCAACCATTCGGAGGCCAATGATTACTTAATACCCGAGCTGACAAAGCTGTTGATAAATTTCTTCTGGAAAATCATAAAAATCAGCATCAGCGGTGTGATCACTATCAAGGCGGCCATCATCGTCACGCCCCACTCGGAACCCGATTCCGCCTGCAGGCCGAAGAAGGTCAGGGCCACGGACAGAACACGTTTGGACTTCGTTTTCATAATCAGCATCGGCCAGAAGAAAGCATTCCACTGGAAAATGCAGGTGATGATGGAGAAGGAAATGATGTACGGCTTGATATTGGGCAGTGCAATCTGGCACATATAACGGAATTCACCGCAGCCGTCGATCTTAGCGCTTTCCCTCAGTTCCGGCGGCAGCTGTCGGAAGGCCTGCCTGAACATGAAGATGGCCTGAGCCGATACCACATAGGGCAGAATGACACCGATCATCGTATCGTAGGCATGGAAATCCAGAACGGTCAGGTAATTGGCCAGCATGGTGGATTCCGGCGACACCATCAGTCGGGTCAGCACCAGCAGAAACAGGATATCCCGGCCCCGGAACTTCAGCACGCCGAAGGCATAGCCCGCCGGGATTGCCACCAGCATCTGTATCAGCCAGGTAGAGAAGGTCAGGAGGATCGAGTTCTTGTAATACAACAGCCAGTCCGCCCGCTGCCAGACAGTCTTCAGATTCTCAAAAAAGTAAAAATTATCAGGGATCAGGGCCAGCGGATTTTTCAGTATCTCAATCTGGGGCTTACAGGCTGTGATCACGATCCAGGCCAGCGGGAAAAGCATCAGAAGTGACACCAGAAGAATCACAATGTTAATAAGCAGACGATTGCGACGGGCGGGAACGGTAAAGAGGCGGATCAGTTTTTTCTTAGCGGTCATAATCAACCCTCCTGTCTCCCAGTTTGATATAAATCAACGTAAACAGCAAAAGTGAGACAAAAAGAACCGTACTCAGAGCACTGCCGTACCCGATTTTCCAGGCAGTAACACCCTGATCATAA
>JAQXFO010000035.1 GCA_029005135.1 Lachnospiraceae bacterium | reverse complement strand
TCTTCCGGCCTCCTGCCGTCCCGCGTCTCATCGGCGGTGTGCTATTGGGAACACCATAGTGCCCTGAACAAGAATACGCGGTATGGACATGCGGTTGACGGTAGGAGCGTCGCCTTGCTTCGCGAGTTTCCGCGCAGGCGCCTCTTCCGGGACTCCTGCCGTCCCGCGTCTCATCGGCGGTGTGCTATTGGGAACACCATGGTGCCCTGAACAAGAATACGCGGTATGGACATGCGGTTAACGATAGGAGCGCCGCCTTGCTTCGCGAGTTTCCGCGCAGGCGCCTCTTCCGGCCTCCTGCCGTCCCGCGTCTCATCGGCGGTGTGCTATTGGGAACACCATAGTGCCCTGAACAAGAATACGCGGTATGGACATGCGGTTGACGGTAGGAGCGTCGCCTTGCTTCGCGAGTTTCCGCGCAGGCGTCGTCACAAACGCTACTATCGTGACGTAAGCCTGCGCGAATGAAACCGACGCGAAGCAAGAGCAGAGCGACGTGTTAACCGCAGTCCATAACCGCGTATCATTATTCTCAATACACTATATATTTCAATCCCACACCGCCCGAGCCGCGGGCCGGCAGCACCCATCACTTCTCCATCGACAGCGCCAGCTCCATCATCGTCCCGAAACCAACCTCCCGCTCCTTCGACGGCAGGGATTTCCCGGTGATAAGATTATCGGAGATGGCGAAAATGCCGAGGGCTTTCTTGCCCAGATCGGCGGCGATCATATAGAGGGCAGCCGTTTCCATTTCGATGCCCAGAACGCCCATGCGCTGCCAGGCGCTGACGAAGTTCTCGTCCTCACCGTAGAAAGCATCGTTGGAAAGGATATTGCCGACGACCACCTTGGTATTCATCTCGGCAGCTCTCTTGACAGCGCTCTGAAGCAGATCAAAATCCGCGATCGGCGCATAGGTTCCCGGCAAATGATACTGATTCTGCCAGGCACTGGTGGTGCAGGCGCCCTGCGCCAGCACGATGTCATAGAGATCGGCCTTCGGGCTGATGGAACCGGCAGAGCCGACACGGATGATGGTTTCGACGCCGTAGAACTTATAGAGCTCGGTAGCGTAAATACCCATGGACGGCATACCCATACCGGAGGCCATCACCGAGATCGGCTCTCCCTTGTAGGTGCCGGTATAACCCAGGACATTGCGGACCGAGGTCACGAGTTTCGGCTCCTCCAGGAAGTTTTCGGCGATAAAACGGGCACGCAGCGGATCGCCCGGCATCAGAACGACCTTGGCGAAATCGCCCTCTGCAGCGCTGATATGCGGTGTCGGTACCTGTGAACTCATGGTAAGATCCTCCTTTTTCTCTTCCTGACACATCTGCTTAATGCGTCATTGTCTTATTGATCGTTACATATCGTCTTCCGCCCAGTCGAAAGAACGCGTCACCGCCTTCTTCCAGCCGTTCAGACGTTTGACTCTCATATCCTCCGGCAGTTCCGGATAGAAGGTATGATCGATGGCGTTGTTGGCCTTGACATCGGCCATTTTTTCCCAGTAGCCGACGGCCAGGCCGGCCAGGTAAGCGGCGCCCTTGGCGGTGGTTTCGATGCAGGCAGGCCGGACGACCGGCACGTGACTGATATCGGACTGGGACTGCATCAGGAAATCGTTGCGGCTGGCGCCGCCGTCGACCCAGAGCTGCTTCATCGGGACGCCCGAATCCGCCAGCATGGCTTCGAGAACATCCCCCACCTGATAGGCAACGGATTCCAGCGTGGCACGGATGATGTGATACTTGTTGACGCCGCGTGTCAGCCCCACGATGGTTCCCCGGGCGTACTGGTTCCAGTACGGCGCACCCAGACCGGTGAAGGCCGGCACCACATAGCAGCCGTGGGTATCCGGCACCTTGCGGGCCATATACTCCGAATCCTCCGAGGAATCGATCAGCCTCAGCTCATCCCGAAGCCACTGGATCGCCGCGCCGGCCACGAAGACCGATCCTTCCAGCGCATAGCTGACCTTGCCGTCGATGCCCCAGGCGATCGTGGTCAGAAGGCCATTTTTGGAAAAGACCGGCTGGCTGCCGGTATTCATCAGCAGGAAGCCGCCGGTACCATAGGTATTTTTCGCCTCACCGGCTTCGAAGCAGGTCTGCCCGAAAAGAGCGCTCTGCTGGTCACCGGCCGCACCGGCGATGACAATCTCACCGCCCAGAGACGACACCGATGTCTTGCCCATAATACCGCTGGATGGCACCGGTTCGGGCAGCATGCCTTTCGGAATATCAAGAAGCGCCAGAATATCGTCGTCCCAGGTCAGCGTGTTGATGTTGAACATCATGGTCCGGGAGGCATTGGAGTAATCCGTGACATGAACACGTCCCTCCGTCAGCTTCCAGATGAGCCAGGTCTCGACTGTGCCGAAGAGAAGATCCCCCCGTTCGGCCTTTTCGCGGGCGCCGGGGACATTCTCAAGGATCCATCTCAGCTTGGTTCCCGAGAAATACGCGTCAATGATAAGGCCCGTCTTCCGGCGGATCGTCTCAGTGAGCCCTCTCGCTTTGAGTTCATCACAGTAGGACGCGGTGCGGCGGCACTGCCATACGATGGCCGGACAGACCGGTTCGCCGGTGTGCCGGTCCCAGACGATCGTCGTCTCGCGCTGATTGGTGATGCCGATGGCCACAATATCGCCGGCCGAAGCCCCGATCCTGCCCATCGCTTCCATCGCCACGCCGATCTGGCAGGCCCAGATCTCATTGGCATCATGTTCGACCCAGCCGGGTTTCGGATAATACTGCCGGAATTCATGCTGGGCCACACTGATCATGTCGGCCTTTTCATTGAAAAGAATGCAGCGGCAGCTTGTCGTCCCGGCATCAAGCGCCATCACATAACGTCGTCTTTCCGCCATAGTATACCTCCGAATCAGATAGCGTTTTTTCTATTATCGCACAACGACTCTTTTTTTGAAATACAAAACGGCAGCCTCTTGACCGGCCTTCGTAAGCCGTGTTATGTTGTCGTAAGTATAAGGGAGTAGCTGGTGTCGAGACGCAGCATTTTCCGTCAGGACGGGCGAAAGCCCCGGATCATGTTTGAAACAGCAAGACTTTTACTGCAGTTCAGCCTGCGGTGAAAGTCTTTTTTTAATACACCGCAGCACGTCCCGATTACCGGGAAGAAAGGAGGCCTCCTGTGAAAACCACAGCCATCGTACTCTTTGTCCTCATGTATCTTCTGATCATCATCAAGCCCCGGTACCGGACGTGGTATGCCCTTCTGACGGCGGCGCTCTATCTCCTCTTCCGCATTTTGCCCCTGAGCCTTCTGCCAGGGGCCGTCAACTGGAATGTCCTGCTTATGATGACGGGCACCATGATCCTCGTTCATTTTTTCATCGACTCTCGCATGCCGAACCGGCTGGCCGATCTTCTTCTGGCACGCGCCGGCAATGTCATGTGGGTCACCATTTTCCTGTCTCTTCTGGCCGGCATCATATCCGCCTTTATCGACAATGTGGCCACCGTCCTTATCGTGGCGCCGATCGGCATCGCCATCAGCCGGAAGCTTAACCGTAACCCCGTGGCCATGATCCTGTCCATTGCCGTCTCATCCAATCTCCAGGGCGCTGCCACCATGATTGGCGACACCACCTCAATCATGCTGGGGGATTATGCCCGGATGACCTTCGGCGATTTCTTCCTGATGAACGGCCGGCCGGGCATTTTCTTTGCGGTGGAACTGGGTGCCCTTCTGACGGTTCCTGTCATGATGCTGCTGTTCCGCAAGGAAAAGGATCCGGTAACCGCCGGCGGCATGACGCCGGTCAGGAGCCTGTGGCCGACGATCCTTCTGCTCCTTATGATGGCCCTGCTTATCGGCGCCTCATTTTTTCCGCAGA
>JAQXFO010000034.1 GCA_029005135.1 Lachnospiraceae bacterium | reverse complement strand
TTTGTCCAGGAGGGCAACAAGCGGGTCTCTGTGCTCAAGAGCTTCAATGCCGTGACGATCCCGGCCAGAGTCACCCGGATTATGCCGGTCTGGTGCGACTCGGAAGCCATCCGTGTTTACTATGAATTCCTCGACTTTTTTAAGCTGGCCGGTATCTACCAGATCCGTTTCACAACCCCCGGCCAGTATCGCAAGCTCCAGAGCGCCCTCGGCTTCGAAGCCGATCATATCTGGACAAAGGAGGAACGTACCGCCTTCATCGCCGGTTATACCCGCTTTCGCGAAGCCTATGAGAATCTGAACCGGGGCGATTTTCGTCTGACGGTCTCTGAGGCCCTGCTGACCTGGCTTAAGGTCTATCCGAAGGAGGCACTGAACGAAAAATCCGTCCATGAGCTGGAGCGAAGTCTGGATGCCGTCTGGGGTGATGTCCGCAGCGCCTTCAAGGACACGCCGATCATCCTCGAAACGGAAGCGGCCCAGCCCGAAAAAGGCTTCTTCCCCTCCCTTCGCAGCGTCGTCAGTCCGAACCATGTCAAGGCTGCCTTTATTTACGAAAAAGAACCCTCCGCCAGCCGCTGGATTCACAATCACGATCTCGGCAGGCAATACCTGGAGGAGGTCATGGACGGCAAAGTCACCACCGCCGTCTACATCCGCCGCGAGGACGAGACGGCCCGCGAGCTCATGATCAAAGCCGCGGATGAGGGAGCTCAGGTCATCTTCTCGACTTCCCAGCTTCAGATCGGTGACTGCCGCCGTTTTGCCGCCGACCATCCGGGGGTCCGGCTCCTTAACTGTTCTCTCTGTATGCCTTTTACCGGCTTCCGCACCTATTACTGCCGGACGTACCAGGCCAAGTTCATCGCCGGCGCCATTGCCGGCTCCCTGGCCCGCACCTCCGACATCGGCTATGTGGCCGGACTGCCTCTTTACGGCGTCCCGTCTGACATCAATGCCTTCGCCCTCGGTGCGCGGCTGACCAATCCCACTGTCCGCATCCGGCTCAGATGGCACTGTCTTGAGAACGACGCCTTTGATCATTTTGAAAAAGAGGGTCTCCGGGTCATTTCCAATCTGGACCTGCCCAATGCCAATCTGGCCCAATCCAACTGGGGCCTGACAATGCGCGGTGATGACGGACATCGGCATGCCCTTGCCGCCCCGTATCTCAACTGGGGCATTTTCTATGAGCACGTGATCCAGTCAATCCTCGACGGCACCTGGGACAGCCAGGGTGCCAAAGACGGCACGCCCCTCAATTACTGGTGGGGTATGCGCAGCAATGTCATCGGCATCCGTGCCGCCGAAGGCCTGCCTGACGGTGCAGTGCAGCTGATGGAGATCCTGCGCAGCGGCATCACCGACGGTTCCATCGATCCCTTCCGCCGTCGGATCACCGACACCGACGGCATTGTGCGCAGCGACGGCTCTCACTGGTTCTCTCCGGAAGAACTGATGAAAATGGACTGGCTGTGCGACTGTGTCGACGGCACGATCCCTTCCTACGAAGACATCCCCGGCAGCATACCCCGTTCCCTGGTCCGCCTCATGGGCCTGCACCGGGAACAGATTCCGCCGGATCCTCAGGAGGTTATTATATGAAGATTCTCTGTCTGTCCGACAAGGAATGTGAATCCCTCTGGGATTTTTACGCACCCGAAAAAGTCGCCGGCTACGACATCATCATCGCCTGCGGCGACCTCAAGGCGGAGTATCTCTCTTTCCTGTGCACCATGTGCAACATCCCCGTCTTCTATGTCCCGGGAAACCATGATTCCAGCTATGAAAAGTACCCGCCCGAAGGGTGTGAGAACATCGACGGCCGCATCGTCAGCTACAAAGGCCTGCGGCTGATGGGTCTGGGAGGCAGCATGAAATACACCCGCGGCCGCTATCAGTACACCGAGGAGGAAATGCGGCGGCGGATCAGGCGCCTGTCCCGCAAGGTCAGGAAAGCCGGCGGCGTTGACATTATCGTCACCCATGCCGCCCCGGCCGGTTACGGCGATGACGCCGATCCGGCCCACCGCGGCTTCACCTGTTTCACCGCCATGCTGCACGAATTCCGCCCCAAATATCTGGTGCACGGCCATGTCCATCTGACCTACGGCCGTCACATCCAGCGTATCCATCAGTATGAATACACCACGATCATCAACGCCTACGA
>JAQXFO010000033.1 GCA_029005135.1 Lachnospiraceae bacterium | reverse complement strand
CTGGGCCTTCATCTACAACACCATCGGTATTCCGCTGGCAGCAGGCGTGTTTATTCCGCTGCTCGGCTGGCAGCTTAATCCTATGTTCGCGGCAGCAGCCATGAGCCTGTCCAGCTTCAGCGTGGTTACCAACGCCCTGCGCTTGAATTTCTTGCGGATACATGATTCCGGGCGGGATCATAAAGTCAAAAATAAAAACAAAATCTCAAAACCAAAGGAGACAACAATGATGGAAAAGACACTCAAAATTGAAGGTATGATGTGCATGCACTGCGAGATGCACACAAAAAACGCGCTGGAGGCACTTGATGGTGTGACCCGGGCCGAAGTCAGTCACAAGGCCGGGACAGCTGTGGTAACACTGGCAAAAGAGGTTTCGGACGAGGCTCTGAAGCAGGCCGTTGAGGGACAGGGCTATCAGGTGACCGATATTATCTCGTGATCATGGTGGCGGCTGACGGGTTCCGGGATAACCGATAGTCAGACATACGTCCTCTTGAGCGTCATTTTCACAGCGTTCCACTCACAGCAGACACAGTCCTTTTCGGCAGAAAAAGCCGTTGACAAAATGGTTAGTATGAGCTAACATATCAGTGGTTAGCAAGTGCTAACCATTTTAATACGTCACGAGTTAGAGTTAACTAATTACGGAAAGGGTGATACCATGATGCCGCTGACAGTTGCGGATGCCGGTACGGATTATATCGTCAAAAGGATCGGCGGGAAGCCGGAAGTGAAAAAACACCTGGAAAACCTGGGATTTATTGTCGGAACAGGTGTCTCGGTAATTACTATCATCGGCGGAAATGTGATCGTGAAAGTGAAGGAGTCACGTGTGGCGATCAGCCGGGAGATGGCACAGAAGATCATGATTTGAGCCCCGGTGTATGACACTGTTGTCAAGCATGCAAGAAGGAGGATCGAGGGATGAAAACACTTCGCCAGGTAAAAGCAGGAGATACCGTCAAAGTTGTCAGACTCCACGGTGAAGGGGCGGTGAAGCGCCGCATTATGGACATGGGAATCACCAGAGGCGTCGAGGTCTCAGTTCGCAAAACAGCACCGCTGGGCGACCCCGTGGAGATAACGGTGCGCGGTTATGAGCTGTCCATCCGCAAAGCTGATGCGGATATGATCGAAGTGGAATAACGTTATCTTTTGCCGGGGCAGAAGCCCCGTCATTATTTGATCAGGAGTTAGTTATAACTAATGAATAAACAGGGAGGTAATGACTGTGGAAATGACAATAGCCCTGGCGGGCAATCCGAACTGCGGAAAAACCACACTGTTTAACGCCCTGACCGGTTCCAATCAGTTTGTTGGCAACTGGCCCGGCGTGACGGTGGAAAAAAAGGAGGGCAGGCTGAAAAAGCATGCTGAGGTGACGATTACCGATCTGCCCGGCATCTATTCTCTGTCTCCGTACACGCTGGAGGAAGTGGTGGCCCGCAACTACCTGATCCATGAGCGGCCCGATGCCATTCTTAACATCATCGACGGCACCAATCTGGAACGCAACCTGTATCTGACGACTCAGCTGACGGAGCTGGGAATACCTGTTGTCATCGCTATCAACATGATGGATATCGTGCGCAAAAACGGTGACAAGATCAATGTTCCCGAGTTATCCCAGGCTCTTGGCTGCCGGGTGGTTGAAATCTCAGCGCTGAAGGGCGACGGCATCATGGCGGCGGCAGAGGCGGCCATCGAAGCGGCACAGTTCGGCAAAACGGTTCCGATGCATGCCTTCTCCGGTCCGGTTGAACATGCCATTGCACACATCGAGGAGGCGGCCGTTCATGACAGACCGGAGGAACAGCAGCGCTGGTATGCCATCAAGATCTTTGAACGGGATGACAAGGTTTTGAAGGAGCTGAACCTGGAGGCTTCGACGGCGGCGCACATTGAAGCGGATATCAAGGCGGCGGAAGAGGAGCTGGATGACGATGCCGAAAGCCTTATCACCAATGAACGGTATATCTTCATCGGTGAGGTTATCCGGCGGTGTTATAAAAAGCATGCCTCCGGCAGACTTTCCACCTCAGACAAAATCGATCGCATCGTGACCAACCGCTGGCTGGGACTGCCGATCTTTGCCGTTGTTATGTTCCTTGTTTACTGGATTGCCATGGTTGGGGTAGGCGCGCTGGCCACGGATTGGGCCAACGATGGTGTTTTCGGCGATGGCTGGCATCTTCTGGGCATCGGGTCGGCGGCTTACGGCGAAGCGGCGGATGAATACCATGAGGCGGCCCTGATCGTCGAGGGATACGATGCCTATACAGAGGCATACGGATCCGCCCCGACGGGGGATTTTACCTATGAAGTGGAGGATGAAGAAACGCTGGAAATCAGCGAAGAGACAGCCTCGCCGGAGGATTACCGGGCGGCGCTGGCTGTCGTGGAAAGCTATGGCGAAGAGCCGGATCCGGCAGCTTACGGTGTCTGGGTTCCCGGCATTCCTGTCCTGATCGGCAGGCTTCTGGAAAAAGTCAATACTGCCGAATGGCTCAGCGGACTGATCCTTGACGGTATCGTGGCCGGTGTCGGTGCGGTCCTTGGTTTTGTGCCTCAGATGCTGGTGCTGTTTCTGATGCTGGCGTTTTTGGAAGCCTGCGGCTATATGGCGCGTATCGCCTTTGTCCTGGATCGTATTTTCAGGAAATTCGGCCTCTCCGGCAAAAGCTTTATACCCATGCTTATCGCCACCGGCTGCGGCGTGCCCGGCATTATGGCGTCCCGCACCATTGAAAATGAACGCGATCGGCGCATGACGATCATGACGACCACCTTTATCCCCTGCGGAGCCAAGGTGCCATTCATTGCCATGATAGCCGGTGCGCTTTACAACGGCAGTGCCTGGGTGGCCACCTCTGCCTACTTCATCGGTATGGCGGCGATCATCGTTTCCGGCATTATGCTGAAAAAGACCAGGCCGTTTGCCGGTGAACCGGCACCCTTTGTCATGGAACTGCCGGCTTACCATCTGCCCACCGTGGGCAATGTCCTGAGAAGCATGTGGGAACGCGGCTGGAGCTTCATTAAGAAGGCCGGAACGATTATCCTGCTTTCCACTATCTTCGTCTGGTTTACCACCTACTTCGGATGGGTTGACGGTACTTTCCGGATGCTTGGGGAAGAGGAAGTCGGTTATTCTATTCTCGCTTCCATCGGCAGTGTCCTGGCCTGGGTCTTCAAGCCGCTGGGCTGGGGAAACTGGCAGGCCGCCGTGGCCTCTATAACCGGACTGGTGGCGAAGGAGAACATTGTCGGCACGCTGGGTATTCTCTACGGCGGTGGTGACGGCACGGTTTATCAGAATCTGGCTCAGGCCTTTACCGGTGTCAGCGGTTATGCTTTCCTTGTGTTTAACCTGCTGTGCGCTCCCTGCTTCGCGGCCATCGGTGCCATAAAACGGGAAATGAACAACGCTAAGTGGACCTGGTTTGCCATCGGCTATCAGTGCGGCTTTGCCTATGCGATTGCCCTGATGATCAATCAGTTCGGCGGCGCCTTCACGGGCAGCCTCAGCATCCCGGGCGTGATTGCCGCACTGGTTCTGCTGGCGGTGATGATTTACAGACTTTTCAAGCCGTACAAAGAGACAGGCAAGACGACGGCGTCATCGGCCGGCTAAGCCTGAGACGGTTAAGAGAAAAAAGAGGAGCGCTGCAACAGCGCCCCTCTTTTTTGATTATGATGAGGAAAACCTATTTATAGGGTGACGGATCGACTTTGAGAATATCATTAAAATAATTGTTGGCCACCATAAAGACGCCCATCGTCACGATAACGACGATCTGCTCCTCGTTAAACCGGGCGGTCAGACGGGCATAAATATCTTCAGGAATATGTCTGACATCCGTTGTGATGGCGCCGGCCAGATCGAGAAGCAGGCGTTCATCCTCCGTCAGTTCAAAATCATCCATATTGCTGACACCGAATTCGGCCAGCTTATTTTTAAAGTAAGTGCTGCAGACGAGGCATTCGTTGCCCAGAGAAATGGCATACTCATAGATGAATGCGGCGCGTTCTGTCACGAACTTCTGCAGTTCCCGGTCAATGCGGTACGACTCAACCTCAAGGGCTTCAAAGCAGGGA
>JAQXFO010000032.1 GCA_029005135.1 Lachnospiraceae bacterium | reverse complement strand
GCCGTATCCTGTTGATCAGGAGGTGACGTTTATGAATCCCTATGTAACCGGCGCTGTCATCAAAAAACTCCGTGAAGACAGCCATATGACACAGACGGAACTGGCCGGAAAGCTGGCGGTGAGCGACAAGGCGATATCCCGAAGGCCCGGCGGAGGCGTATTTCCGCATCAGCGGCGTCCGCACGCTCTACGCCTGCTGCAACCGGCACGGCCTGTTCCGGCTGGACATCCGCAGTGCCGGAAAGCCCTGATGCCGGCCTTCTCAATATCCCGGCAAAAGAGAGCAAAACCGTTCCCTGACAAGGACCGCGGCATCATGGTATACTGTTGGCAGTGACCGTGATACCGCGGTTTTTCGTTTGGTAATGGAGGTATTTATGATACTGTATATCAACAGCTGTGTTAGAGAGAATTCCCGTACAGATTCCCTGGCCCGCCGTCTTCTGGATAAGCTCGGCGGCGACTATGAAGAGCTGTACCTTCCCGGCGAGGATCTGCGCCCTCTGGACAGAGAGACCCTGGACAGGAGAACCGCTTTCTGCCGCGACGGCATTTTCGAGGATCCCATGTTTGATTATGCGAAGCAGCTGGCGGCAGCGGATACGATCGTGATCGCGGCGCCCTGCTGGGATCTGTCTTTCCCGGCGGTGCTGAAGCTCTATATTGAAAATATCTATGTGACGGGCCTGGTCACGAAATACGATGATGAGGGCCATTCCGTGGGGCTGTGCCGGGCGGATAAGCTGTATTATGTGACCACGGGCGGCGGCCGCATCGATCCGGTCTATGGGTATGAGTATCTTCGTGATATGTTTGTGAACCTGTTCGGCGTCCGGAATGCGGAGCTGCTGGCGGTGGAGATGCTGGATATCGCCGGCAACGACCCGGAGGCGATCCTGGCAGAAAGGAGACGCGACTTTGGCCTTGACTGAGAAGACAGGAAAGCCGGCATCCCGTTATAAGAAGCTGGTTCTTCTGCATTCCAACGATATGCATGGCGATTTTACGGCGGAGAAGGTCGACAGCCGCCTTGTGGGCGGCGTCAGCCTGCTGTCGGGCTATATCGACCGGGTGAGAAAGGAAGAACCGAATACGCTCTACTGTATCGCCGGTGATATGTTTCAGGGCTCGGTGATCGACACCGAATACAAGGGCATCAGTACCATCGAGATCATGAACGCCCTGTCCCCTGATGTGGTGACGCCGGGCAATCATGAGGTCGACTACGGTGTGCCTCATCTTCTTTTTCTTGAAAAATGTGCCCGCTTCCCGCTGATCAATGCCAATATGTACAGCAAGGTCAACGGGGCCCGGCTGTTCCGCCCTTATGTGGTGCGGCGTATCGGTGGGATGAAGATCCTTTTTATCGGCATTCTGACGGAAGAGGTGATGGCTCAGGCAAAGAAGGAGGCGCTGATCGGCAACAGTGTCGAGATCCGGGAGGCGTCGGCTGAGATCGGCCGTATCTGCAATGCCTTTAAGGCTGCGGACGTGGATCTGACGGTGCTTCTGACTCATATCGGCTTTGAGGAGGATAAGAAGCTGGCGGCGTCTCTCGATCCGGACTGGGGCATAGATATGATTATCGGCGGCCATTCCCATACGCTGCCGGAGGCGCCTGCTGTTGTGAACGACATTCTGATCGTTCAGGCCGGTACCGGTACGGACTATATCGGCCGCTTTGATCTGACAATCGATACGGAAGAAAACCGCGTCAGTGATTATCAGTGGCAGATAGTGCCGATCGATGACGCCCACTGCCGGCGCGATCCCGGCATGGATGCACTGATCGGGCGCTTTACGACAGATATCGACCGCAAGTATAACCGTGTGGTGACGCGTTTTCGCCGCGAGCTGACGCATCCGACAAGGCTGGCGGAGACAGAATTGGGCAATCTGGCGGCGGATATTGTCCGGGATACGCTGGATCTGGATATCATGATGGTAGCGTCAGGCTCGATCCGTGTGGAGAGGATGGGGCCGCTGGTGCTTCTGGCCGATCTGACGGAAGGGTATCCTTTTGATGACAGGGTATTCCGGGTTATGATGACGGGAAAACAGCTCGCGCACATCCTGACTCATATGCTGAGGGATGAGATCTGGACCGGTGCTCACTGTGAGTTCTATCAGCTGTCCCGCGGCATGAAGGTCGTCTACAGTAAGTCAGAGCATGAACTCCGGGAACTGTCGCTTTATGGCGAGCCGATCCTGCCGGATAAGATCTATACCGTCGGCTTTCAGGAATATCATCTTATTAATATCGAAAAGAATCTGGATATCAGCATCGAAGAACTGGCAGCTAACCGCAAGCCGCGGGTGGCGGCCACCTCAGTCAGGGACATTCTGGATGAGTACTTTACCGAACGTCAGCACCTGGACAGCTGTGTCGAGGGGCGGATCACGATCGTGGAGTAGCGAGGGAGGCCGGGGCATCGGCCGCCTGACAGAGAGAATGATGCACTTTGTATTATGGGAAATACACGCCGGAGCTGAAAGAACCGGAAAAGCACTTTGCGGACGACACCTATGTCGGCCGCAAGGTGCTTTTTTTTAGTTATGGGGAGTTTTCCGGAGAACTGACGTCCTTTTCCCGGGACTCTTCCGTCTGCTCCCGGAGTTCTTCCGTTCGCTCCCGGAGGGCGCGGCAGAAATCCTCCCTGTCCACCGACGGCGCGCCGAGAAGGTATTCCTTCTCACAGTTGTAGATCGCAGTCAGGCGGATCGGATTGGGATAGCCGCAGAGGCGGCAGTGCCAGAGGGGCTCCTTGTCGCTGAAGCCCGGCTGGTCATTGAGATGCTCGCCGCAGCGATCGCAGTACCACTCGATGCCGGGAAAACGGCTGTCGAGATCATCGCCTTCGTAAAACGAACCGCAGGCGGCGATGTCTTCCGCGGTGATCCGGTCATCCTCCGCCGGCACCCGGGGATCTCCTGAACTGAGATAGACAAAGACAAGGCGCCCGGCATGACCTCGGAGCAGAGAGCCGAGCATGACCCAGGTGAAGGCGGCGGCGGCCCCGGTATCGGTGTCGGTGTTCCACTGATAGACAATAAAGCGAAGAAGGGCTTCGGAGATCTCCTTTGCCATGGGAAAGAGGGCGGCGGCCCGCTCGGCGTCGGTCATGGTTTCCTCCCGGCGCAGGAGAGCCTCAAGGTAGTTCCCGAAGGCGGCCGAAAAGCGGTCAGCCGCCTCAGGTGACAACGCCCGGAAACGCGCCAGGTTAAGGGCAAAAAGGCGGGACATCAAAGAGGGGTCACCGGCGAGCGCTTTGGCAGTGCGGATCTGTATCTGTTCGGCACTATAGCGCTCTTTTTCCGGACTGCTTTCGGCGGTGCCGGTCAGCCGGCCCAGGATCTGGGACACCCGGGAGCTGCCACCGCTGTAAAGCTTTCCATGATAGCGCACGGCACGGATGAGCCCGCTTTGATCATCGAAGAGAGCTTCGCGCTTAGTCTGTCCGTCGGAGGGAATTTCTTCGATCAGCAGGCCGGGATAGAAATAATCGAGCATGTCAAGCTGCCGGGGCGGCTTTTTTTCCAGGGCTTCCCTGAAATACAGGGCCGCTGGTATGCCCACCCGGAATTCGCCGTTACAGGAGAACGCGTTCATGGCAGATTCCTTCCGCATAGTGACTGTTTACATTGATATTGACCAGCCTATTTCACTGCCTGCATTCATTATAGAAGGCAGACGTTTTTTTGGAAAGATTTTGGGGGTTAATTGGATTCATCAGATCCGTTATGGTATCTCTGTGACGTGGTTTTTCCGCAACCGGCCGTGGCATCGGTGTCATATCGGCTTGCTTGTCCTTAAAGGGCCGGTCTTTATACTGAAAGGGAGAAAAGGGGAAGGTGAGGATGACATTTGCGGAAAAATTGAAACAGCTGAGGGAGAGAGCCGGTCTGTCCCAGGAAAAGCTGGCGGAGAAGCTGAATGTTTCGCGTCAGGTCGTGACCAAATGGGAAAACGAGTCCGGCATTCCGCGGATCGAAAACCTCAAAGCCCTGGCGGACTTTTTCCATGTGACGATCGATGAACTGCTGGGGCGCACCGAGGCATCCAACGCGGATCTGATGACGGAATACCGCCGGACGATCGAAGCTCTCCGGGAATACAGCCAGACCACCGTTCATCTTCTGGAACAGGCCATCATTCTCGGGAGCCGTATGGCGGCTGCCGGTCAGGAAATTGATAAGGAGGAAAGCTACGGAGAGTAGCCTGTCAGAGAAAGGTCTGCGGCTGACTGTCCGGGCAGAAAAAGGAGGAAACGATGACAATGAAAAAGACAGGACGTTTTATGGCTATGCTTCTTGTGATGCTGCTGACAGCAGCGCTGCTGGCAGGCTGCGGGTCATCCGGTCAGGCGCCGGCTTCCCGGGAAGAGACGGTGAAGACGGAAAAGCCGGATAAGACGGAAAAGCCGGAGAAGAGTGAGGCTCCGGCCCCCGAAGAGGAAAGCGAAGAGGAGAGTCTCCCGGAGAGTCAGGCTGACACGGATGAGGCCGGCTCTTCCAAAGCTGCCGAAGAGACCGGCGGCGAAGCGGCGTCTCAGGCGGAAGAAGATCTGGTTGACGGCATGCATCAGGACTTTAAGGAAGCGATGGACAGCTATGAATCGTTCATGATGGAATACTGCGACTTCATGGAGAAGTACAATGATGATCCGGCAAATGTGTCGTTTTTGGCCGATTACGCGGAGTACATGCTGAAATACGCCGAATTTGCCGAAAAATTTGATAAATGGGAGTCGGAGGATCTCAACGACACCGAACTGGCGTATTATCTGCAGGTGCAGGCCCGCGTCACTGCCCGTCTGGCAGAAGTGGGCGGTGAGATATAAAGCGGATTCTGCGAAAGCGTTTCACGGAAACAGCGAAAGCCTTCACCGGAAACAGCGGAAGCGTTCCACGGCCCTGACAACAGAATAATGATATGGCGGCTGCGCTCCTTAAGGGGCGCAGCCTTCTTTTTTTGGAAGCGATCCGACCGCCAACGCCTTTTCCAAAAGGAGGCGGCAGTGGGTTGACAGTTAACTGTATATGTAGTATATATACAGTATAAACAACATGAACGGATGCCTGAGACGGAGGTGTTATGGAGATCATAATCAGGAATTCCAGTGACGAACCGATCTATGAGCAGATAGGCAGACAGATCCGGGAGCAGATCATCAGCGGCCGGCTGGCACCGGGAACACAACTGCCGTCGATACGGATACTGGCCAAGGATCTGAGAATATCGGTCATCACCACCAAACGCGCGTACGATGAACTGGCGGCCGCCGGTTTCGTCGACAATGTGCCCGGCAAGGGCTTCTTTGTCGCCGAGAAGGATATGAAGGTCGTTCGCGAGGCGAAGCTCAGGGAAATGGAAGAGCATATGACGGCCGTGGTCAGGATCTGCCGCAGCTGCGGTGTGAGTGAGGCGGAAGCGGCGGCACTTTTGCAGCAGTTTTTTGAGGAGGAAGACGTATGAACGCCATCTCAATGTCCCATGTCAGCAAATCCTTTGGTGATTTTGCCATCAACGATCTGAATTTTGTGCTGCCGGAGGGCTGCATCTGCGGACTTGTCGGCGAAAACGGCGCCGGTAAGTCCACGATGATCCGCCTTTTGACGGGAGCTTTGAAGGCGGACAGCGGCGAGATCGTGACTCTGGGCGAAGATGTCGCCGGCCCGGCTTTTTTTGATAAAAAGCAGGACATCGGCGTGGTCCTCGATGATGCCTGGTTCCCGGGGATGATGAGTGCCCGTCAGGTGGAGAAGGTCATGGCTTTGACTTATGTTAACTGGGACGGCCGGATGTTCCATGATTTTCTTGAGAGAATGAGGCTGCCGGCAGAGCGCCTTTTCAAGGATTATTCCCGGGGCATGCGGATGAAGCTGGCCATCGCCGTGGCGCTGAGTCACGATCCGAAGCTGCTGGTGCTCGATGAAGCCACCGCCGGCCTGGATCCCATGGTGCGTGATGAGGTGCTGGAGGTGTTCAACGATTACACCCGGGCAGACGATCATTCGATCCTGATGTCTTCCCACATCCTCAGCGATCTGGAGAAGGTCAGTGATTACATTGCTTTTCTGCATCGCGGCCGTCTGCTGTTCTGCGAAGAAAAGGATACGCTGATCGATACTTACGGTATCTTCGAAGGGACGGCGGAGCAGGCTGACAGCCTGATGGCGGGCGCCGTTGTCCACCGTGAGAGCAGCGGCTTCGGCGGTGTCCGTGCTCTGGTGAGAAGAGACAGGGTGCCGGTGTCATTCACACTGGCCAGACCGACGGTGGAGGATGTCATCCTGAATATGGTAAAGGAGGAAAACCGACGATGAAGGCGCTTCTGGTCAAGGATATTTATTCCATATGGAAACAGCTGAGACTGATGCTCGTAATCCTGGTCGTTTTTGCGGTCATGCCGGATGATTATATGAATGTGCTGGCGCTGACGATCGCGGCGATGATGCCTTATACGGCAGCGGCCTATGACGAGCGCAGCCGCTGGAATCTGATGGCGGCGATGATGCCCTACACGCCCCTCGACATGGTCCTCTCCAAGTATGTCCTCGGCTGGCTTATGATCGGCGGCGCGGCCCTGCTGTCGGTGCTGATGCACCTGGTGCGTTTTCTGTTCACGGATCGCTCCTGGGATCTGACACTCATTGCCATCAGTATATTGGCCGCCGTGATGATCCTCAATATTGCGCTGCCGTTAATTTTCCGCTTCGGCGTCGAGAAGGGACGGCTGGTGACGATTTTTCTGATTGCGCTGGTCTGCGGCTCGGCGGGGTCCCTGTCTCAGGTGGAGACGGTTGCCATTCCGGCATCCGGTGTTATAATACTCCTTGGCACGCTTATCACGGTGCCCGTTACGGTGATTTCGATTATGATTTCCGGCAAGGTTTACCGACATTCCCTGAACTGACCGCTGACCTGCCGGAAGACGGGAGGTATCTTATGCTGGAAATCGGTTCTCAGGCTCCGGATTTTGAACTGGCCGATCAGAACGGCACGCGTCACAGACTGTCCGATCTGCGGGGAAAAAAGGTTCTGCTGTATTTTTACCCGAAGGACAATACCGCCGGCTGCACCAAACAGGCCTGCGCCTATTCGGCGAACAAGGCTGCCTTTGAAGAGAAGAACACGGTGATCCTCGGCGTCAGTAAGGATTCCGAGGCGTCTCACAAGCGCTTTGAGGAAAAGCAGGGCCTGACCATCACGCTGCTGGCGGATCCCGACAGACAGGTCATCGAGGCCTATGACGTCTGGCAGGAGAAGAAGATGTGCGGGCGTGTCTCCATGGGCGTGGTGCGTACGACCTATCTGATCGACGAGAACGGTGTGATCGCGGCCGCCGACGGCAAGGTCAAGGCGGCGGACGATGCCGGCAAATGGCTGGCTTATCTGGGAGACTGACGGGCGATGAGGCTCATACTGTCTCCGGCAAAAAAAATGAATCAGGCTGCCGATACCCTGGCGCCTGCCGGCCTGCCGGTCTTTCTTGACAGAACGCGGAGGATCCTTCATTATCTTAAGGCTCTTGACCGCGCGGCACTCAAGAACCTCTGGCAGTGCAGCGACAAGCTGACGGACGACAATGTCCGGCGTCTCGAGGCGCTGACGGAGGATTCTCTGGTCAGTGCTCAGACGCCGGCTATGCTGGCTTATGAGGGTATCGCTTATCAGCACATGGCACCGACAGTATTTGAGGATGCTCATATCGCTTACGTCGAGGAGCATCTGAGGATACTGTCGGCTTTCTACGGTGTGCTGAAGCCGCTGGATGCGGTCATGCCCTACCGTCTTGAGATGCAGGCGGCGGCTTCCGTGGGCGGCACAAAGGATCTCTACGCGTTCTGGGCCGATGCCCTGTACCGGGAGATCCGGGATGACAGCGGCGTTTTCGTTAACCTGGCCTCGCAGGAATACGCGAAGGCCGTTCTTCCTTATCTGGGAGAGAGTGACCGCTGCATTCATGTGAATTTTGTGGAGGAAAACGGCCGGACTAAGGCCACCTTTGCTAAGATGGCCCGGGGCGAGATGGTGCGCTACATGGCAGAGCACGCCGTCACAGATCCGGCGGATATACGCGGCTTTGACAGACTGGGGTTTCATTTTCATCCGGAAATGTCGGATGATACCCGGTATGTTTTTGTACGCAGTGACAAGAAAGATGTGTCAGTGTTATGAATTTTGCGGTTATTCTGTTAGTGACGTTTTTTGCCGGTATGGGCGCCGGTCTCGGCACCGGCTTTGCGGGCCTGAGTGCGGCGGCGGTGATCAGTCCGATGCTGATCACCTTCCTCCATATGGATCCCTATATGGCGGTGGGTATCGCCCTGTCGTCGGATGTGCTGGCCAGCGGTGTATCGGCGTATATCTATGGTAAGAATAAGAATCTGGATGTCAGAAACGGCCTCGTTATGATGGCGATGGTCCTTCTGTTCACCGTGTTCGGCAGCTATGCCGCGAGCCTCCTGCCGGCCAGAACGATGGGCAGTTTTTCCGTCTTTATGACCTTTATGCTCGGTGTCAAATTTATCGTCAGACCGGTCATGACGACGCGGGAAAAGGCTGAGGCGATCCCGGCGAAGACACGCGTCATCAAGAGCCTGATCTTCGGGGCCCTGATCGGCACCGTCTGCGGCTTTGTGGGCGCCGGCGGCGGCATGATGCTCCTTCTGGTGCTGACCTCGGTGCTGGGCTATGATTTGAAAATGGCGGTGGGCACCAGTGTGTTCATCATGGCTTTCACGGCGCTGACGGGATCGGTGTCCCATTTTGCTCTGGGAGGTCTTCCGGATCCGCTTGTCTGGGCGGCCTGCGTCATCTTCACTCTGCTGTGGGCACGGGTCGCGGCGGTTTTTGCCAACAAGGCGGAGCCGAAGGTGCTTAACCGCGTCACCGGTGTGGTGCTGGTGATCCTGGGTGTTGTGGTCATGGGATTTCAGTGGTTGACATAATGCCATGAGCGGGACGGGCCGGAGTTTTCGGCTCGTTCTTCCGTTTTCCGGGGGAGGAGACAGCTTGACGAAAGTCAGTGATATGACACAGGGCAGCATCGCGAAAAGTCTGTGGCTTTTTGCTGTGCCGCTGATGCTCGGCAATGTCATGCAGCAATTTTATAATCTGGCAGACACCTGGGTGGTCGGGCGCTTTATCGGCAGTGCGGCTCTGGGAGCCGTCGGCTCTTCCTATACGCTGATGACCTTTCTGACATCAGTGATCATCGGCCTCTGCCTGGGCTGCAGCGCCTTCACGGCGATGGCCTTCGGACGGCGGGATATGGCCGCGGTCCGCAGCGGCCTTTTCATGTCCGGCCTGTTGACGGCAGGGCTGACTCTGGTGATTATGGTGCTGTTTTACCGCTTTCTCTGGCCGATCATCCGTCTTCTGCAGGTTCCGGCTGACAATGCGGACCTGATGCACACCTATCTCTTTTATGTGTTCTTCGGCTTCTTTTTTACATATATATACAACTTCTGCGTCAATATCCTGCGCGGCATCGG
>JAQXFO010000031.1 GCA_029005135.1 Lachnospiraceae bacterium | reverse complement strand
GGCGAGCTGCTGAGCGACAGCGTCATCGCGACAGCCCTTCTGGACCGGCTCCTCCATCACGCCCACGTGATCAACATCCGCGGGCAGTCCTACCGCCTTAAGGATCGGCTTTCAGCCGGTGCGTTCAGCCCGGCGTTAAGTACACCCGGCGGTAAGAACACCGGCGCTCAGGAACCCGGCGATTTCGGTCATTTTTGACCGGCGTTTTTGGGTCAAAACTTTTCGGCGTTGACATGTTTAGTACAATTTAAAAATTGACAGCACCAAAGTTGTACAAAATATCTCTGCGTACGTTGTTATCATCGACTGTCACAATCAACCTGCATTCTGCCAAACGTTATTGCCTTCACCGTCAGTGCTATCCGTTTTTTTGTTATCAAAATGTTATCACTCGTGATAACAAAAATCACAATAAAAAGCAGGCCTTCCGTAGAAAGCCTGCTATCATAAGCAATTCTAAATACGAGACGATATCAGAAATAAAAAATTGTATTATTCAAACTCTATCGTCCCCGGCGGCTTGCTGGTCAGGTCATAGAATACCCGGTTGACCCCCTTGACCTCGTTGATGATCCGGCTCATCACCGTCTGCAGGACCTCATAGGGTATCTGCGCCGCTTCGGCTGTCATGAAATCAATGGTGTTGACAGCCCGCAGTGCCACGGCATAATCGTAGGTCCGCTCATCGCCCATAACGCCGACCGAGCGCATATTTGTCAGAGCGGCAAAATACTGACCAATGCTGCGGTCCAGGCCGGCTCTGGCGATCTCTTCGCGGTAGATGTAATCCGCTTCCTGAACGATGCGCACCTTTTCCGCCGTTACCTCACCAATAATACGGATGCCAAGCCCCGGCCCGGGGAAGGGCTGGCGGTAGACCAGCTTCTCGGGAAGGCCCAGTTCCAGACCGGCTTTGCGTACCTCATCCTTAAACAGATTGCGAAGCGGTTCGATGATCTCCTTGAAATCCACGTAATCCGGCAGACCGCCCACATTGTGGTGGGATTTGATCACCGCCGATTCGCCGCCCAGACCGCTCTCAACCACGTCCGGATAGATGGTGCCCTGAGCCAGGAAATCGACGGCGCCGATCTTGCGGGCTTCTTCCTCGAAAACACGGATAAACTCCTCGCCGATGATTTTTCTCTTCGCTTCCGGTTCTGTCACACCGGCCAGTTTATCGTAATACCGCTGCCGGGCATTGACACGAATAAAATTCAGATCAAAATTGCCGCTGCTGCCGAAGACGGCTTCGACCTCATCGCCTTCATCCTTCCTCAAAAGGCCATGGTCGACAAAGACACAGGTCAGCTGATTGCCCACAGCCCGTGATAAAAGGCCGGCCGCCACGGAAGAGTCAACACCACCGGAGAGGGCCAGCAGAACCTTACCGCTGCCCACCTTGTCACGAATCGCCGTGATGGCATTTTCCACAAAGGAATCCATCCGCCAGGTACCGCTGCAGCCGCAGATGCCTCGGACAAAATTGAACAGCATCTTGCTGCCTTCGACGGTATGCAGCACTTCGGGATGGAACTGGATCGCATAGAGGCCTTTTTCCCGGCACTCATCTGCGGCCACGGGGCAGTCTGCCGTATGGGCCGTGACCGTAAACCCGGGCGCAGGCTGTGAGATATAATCAAAATGGCTCATCCAACAGGTGGTGGTCCTGCCGACATTGTCAAAAAGAGGCGTATCGGCATCAATCTGCACTTCTGTCTTGCCGTATTCCCGGACCGGAGCCTTCTCGACGCAGCCGCCGAGTACGTGATTCATCAGCTGGGCGCCGTAGCAGAGACCGAGCACCGGGATCCCCATTTCGAAAAGTTCCCGGCTGCAGGTCGGGGCCCCCGCCTCGTAGCAGCTGTTCGGTCCGCCTGTCAGGATGATCCCCTTCGGCTTCATGGCCCGGATCGTCTCAAGAGGCGTTCTGTAAGAATAGATCTCACAATAGACCTGACATTCACGGACGCGTCTGGCTACCAGCTGATTGTACTGGCCGCCAAAGTCAATCACGATTACCTTTTCCTGTTCCATTTCCCGCATTTCTCCTGTACTTTTCTGACAGCTAAGCTTTCCCCGAAGCACTGACCGGAGTCGGCCGGTCGGCATCGAAGACCGTTTCCACATCAAACATATCCTCAAATACGTTGATTTTGGCTTTGCCGCTGAGCGCCCGCCACATCTGAAGTCCGTCGCAGTCGATCCTGCCCTGACGGAAATACTCCTCGCGGATCTGCACCCAGCTCTTGGTGGAAGCATCCACATTGGCAAAAAAATGATAACCCGCTGACTGATAATAAGCATACACCGGATTGGTTTCCGCATCGTAGTCGTGCCAGTCACCGATATCATTGCCGTGGGCAAAGATAATGGTATCAGTCTCACCGACGATGTTGGCCACGTTCGCCATCCAGCGTTCATTATCCGCCTGAAGCGAGGTGACATCCATATTGGTCACACTGAGATGGCCCCAGGTGTGGCTGGCGAATTCCCAGCCTTCGGCCTTGCAGGCATCCGCTATCTTCACCGCCTCGGCGATCTCCTTTTGACGGGCCTCCTCATCAAAATCAGGGTGCGCGTTGAGCCAGGCCTGCTGATCCGACATCAGATGCTCGCGCTTCACATAATCGGCATCGGTGCGGTAACCGAAGCAGCCGTTGTAACCCGTCATGGCCAGGATACCCCGGGCTCCCTTATAACTGAAATCCGGATGTGCGTCAATAAAGCTGTTGAGCCGCGGCACCACATCGTAATCGCCGATGCTGACATTGCCTTCAGCGTCCGTATACTGAACCTTCACATCACCGTTCTCATCAAGAACAGCCTTGTCACCGTAGCCCTTGCCGTCATAGCTGTGGTAATAGCTCCAGTCATCGACCGACAGCACGAAGGCCTTCTTATCCGGCGGCAGCATCAGATTCCGGTTGGCCGAGAAGGTCACCTTGCCGTTCTCATCCGTCGTCTCCGTCACAAGATCGCGCATCCGCACCAGCACATAGCCGTTGTCATACATCTGTTGAAGAATGCGGTCAAATTCATCGACCGTTGTCATCCAGGCATTGATGCCCGCCACAGTCGCTTCGCCGAGGGTAGCGGTGTCAAAGGCCCGTGCCTTATCGACGATCAGGGAGTGGAAAAAAATATGGGGAACCGTCGTCGGTTCGACGGCCGTCAGAGTGGTCTTCGTCACCGTATAATTGGCAATAGCATCCACAAGTTCGGAATCCTTGTCATAATCAGGCACGCTCTTCAGAAGCGCGATGGCACCGTCGTAGTCATACTGGAGAGCCAGTGCATCCGCCTCGGCGATCAGGGCGCGGTGGCGGATAATCTCAGCCTCCTCGGCGGCTATCTCCGCTTCCTTTTCGTCCCGGATCTTCTGCTTGCCGGCCCGGACATTGTGTATGCCGATGCCGACGGCCGCGCCGATGCCGGCGATGATGAGCACAAAGAGAAGTATATAAAGAAAGCGCCGGACTTTGGCCGCCCGCCGTTTTTTCCTTTGTTTTTCACGTTCTTCATTTGTCATAGTCTTATGTCCCATGGCAATGATTATAGCATAGTCTTTTCGTGTTTCCAACGGCGGCTTTCAGAATCATATCTTGCACGCCTATCCGAATAATGATAATATGGTAAAGCAAATGTCTTTGAAAATCAGGAGGTTTTTAACGTGCCAGGGTGGGGAATTGCTCTTATTATCACAGCCATTATGCTGGCTGTCCTTGCCGTCCTTTACTTTGTCGGACGACGCACTCAGAAAAAGCAGGCTGAACAGCAGGAACAGATCGAAGCCGCCAAGCAGACGATCAACATCCTTGTCATCAGCAAGAAAAAATTGAAATTGCGGGACGCCGGTCTGCCGCAGGCGGTTCTGGAATCGACAGCCCGCTGGATGCGCGGCCGCAAGGTGCCGGTCATTCAGGCCAAGGTTGGTCCGAAGGTCATGAATTTCCTGGCAGAACCGAAGGTGTATGACATGGTTCCGGTGAAAAAGGAAGTCCGCGCCGATATTTCAGGCCTCTATATCATCAACGTCCGCGGCCTTCACGGCAATGTGATCACACCGCCGGCCAAAAAATCCTTTGCCACAAAGATCAACGACAAGATGAAGTCCATGAGCGCCTCTCTCAATGAGGGCAGCGACAAAGGCAAAAAGAAAAAATAAAAGGCCCGAAGGCCTTTTATGAACGGAATTCCGCATCGACGGAAAGCCGGCAGTCAGCAACATACTGATTATTCATGGAGAGCGCATACTCGATCAACATCGTAAGGCGCTCTTCTTTTTTTGTCACTTCCAGACGTGATGCCTCGAAAGCCATGTCCAGCGCACCGTAGGGAGTACTGTAGGCGGCAATGCTTTTCTTGCCCACCTCAAAAATCATGTCGACATTCGCCTGGCCGGTCTTGATAACCTCGGCGCAGTCTTCCCGTATCTTCAGATAATTGTGGGTCGTCCCCGGCACGTCCTCGAAGACCTCGTCGTATTCCAGGACATGACAGCCCTCCCGAAAATCGTAGGTCCCGCATGTCACGAGTTCGATCGCCTCGTTGTCTTCCAGCGGCATACCGGCCATGGTCTGCACGCCGCGGACCGTAACCAGGACATCTCGTGTCATAATTTCACCTCTCAATAGTGTTCAATCGGTATCTTGGTGGCAGTTCTGACATCCACCGGCAGAATCGACTGGGCAAAGTCGGCAAAGCGTTCCGCGTTATCGCTGACAAAGAAGCGGTAAGGATAACGCGCCCCTTCCTCGGCCGGCTTTTCTCTCAGCAGTTTTTTCTCCTCCAGAAGCTTTTTCAGAGCCTGAGCCGTCTCGTAGGCCGGATTGATGAGATGGATCTTATCGCCGACAAGGCGGCGGATCACTTTTCTCAGAAGGGGATAATGGGTACAGCCCAGTACGATCGTGTCCACATCCTTTTCCAGAAGAGGATGCAGATAACGCTTCAGGACCTCGATGGTGACGGGATCGTCGATCCACCCCTCTTCCACCAGAGGCACCAGGATGGGACAGGCCTGTCCGAAGGTCTGCACGGCCGGATCGATCCGGGCGATCGCCTTGTCGTAGGACCGGGATTCAATAGTCGCCGCCGTCGCCATGATACCGACACGCTTATTCTCCGTCGCCTGGGCGGCCATCACGGCCCCCGGCTCCACGACGCCGATGACAGGACGTCCCGCCTGAGCTGAGATGTCGTCGATGGCATAGGCCGACGCCGTGTTGCAGGCGATGACGATGGCTTTGATATTCTGAGTCAGAAGAAAACGCATGATCTGTTCGGCGTAGCGCACGACGGTCTCCCGCGTCTTGCTGCCGTAGGGCACCCGGGCCGTATCTCCGAAATACACGATCTGCTCATGAGGAAGATTACGGAGTATCTCTCTGGCCACCGTCAGTCCGCCGATGCCGGAATCGAACAAGCCTATCGGTTCATCGGCTATGTTGTCCATGGCCCTCACTCCCTTCCAGGCTTCTGTCGATGAAGTCCTGCTGATTCTCAATATGAAGAGCCGTCAGCGTCCTGGCGGCGTCCACATTCTGATTGGCCACCGCTTCCAGGATCTTGCGGTGTTCCTCCGCCAGATGCCGGCGGCCATCCTTATTCTTCAGATGCTCGACACGGAAACGGTACATCTGCTCCCGCAGGTTGTTGAGCAGTTGGATCAGGCGGCGGTTGCCCGTCGCGTTATAGATAACATCATGAAATGCCACATCGGCCTCGGCCACGGCGGTGATGTCATCGGAGCTGATGATATCCACGAACCGCTGCTCCGCCTGACGGAGACGCTCGATTTCCTCAGGAGTAATGCGTTCGCAGGCCTTTTCCGCAGCCAGGACTTCAAGACTGCGGCGCACCTCCAGGACATCGTGGAGCTCCTGGCTGGTGATCTGGGCTACCTGAGCGCCTTTGCGCGGAATCATGATGACCAGCCCTTCATTTTCAAGCTGACGCATTGCCTCTCTGACCGGTGTACGGGAGACGCCCAGCTTATTGGCCAGCATGATCTCCATCAGCCGCTCGCCGGGCTGAAATTCCCCTCTGAGAATGGCCTTTCTCAATGTGCGGTAAACCACATCGCGCAAGGGCAAAAACTCATTAATATCCACATCAAACGTATCATTCATGACTTGTGACCTCCCCGATTATAAGGTGCGGTAACGATAAAACGAACATTGCCGTATCGACTTCTCAGTGTGCCGGCAGCCTGCTCCGCCCCGGCGATATCTTTATAAATGCCGAAGACTGTAGGTCCGCTGCCGCTCATAACGGCGTTGTAAGCGCCGGTATCCTTCATGGCGGTCTCCAGTTCTCCGATCAGCGGATACCAGGCACCGGTCACCTTCTCAAGGACATTGCCCAGCGACCGGCACAAATCCCTCAGGCGTGCCCTCCGCAGGGCTTCGCTGATCGCGCGGATATCCGGATGACTGGCGGGCGGTTCGCTGTCAAAGGCCTGATAGACTTTCGGCGTCGACACGCTGAAAGGCGGCTTGGCCAGGAGGATGCCGCAATTCGGCATCGGCGGCAGACGTGTCAGCCTATCGCCGATCCCCTCCGCCAGCGCCGTTCCTCTCATCAGACAGAAGGGCACATCCGCACCGATGGATTTGCCGAAGATCTTGAGTTCTTCCGGGGAAAACCCCAGGTCCAGCAGGCGGTTGACGCCATAGAGGACAGCAGCGGCATCGGCACTGCCGCCGGCCAGACCGGCCGCCACGGGTATACGCTTGTCAATCCGGATCGACAGACCGGTCGTGACGCCGCGTGCCTCCAGAAGAAGGGCGGCCGCTTTGAAGGCCAGATTGCCGGCATCCACCGGAATATAGGGCAGGTTGCAGCTGAGACGGATGCCGCTGTCATCCGCCGTCTCGATGACAATCGTATCGTGCAGACGGAGACTCTGCATCACCATAGAGACCTCATGATAACCGTCATCGCGGCGTCCCGTGACATCCAGCCCCAGATTGATTTTGGCTGCTGCTCGAATAATCATAGGAATTGTATTTTTTTCTTTCGTAATTGTTTATTGTATACATATAATTATAATACCTGCCCCGATAAATGCAAGACTTCTTTCTTGCGCAGCGCAATCTCCATGCTTTATAATAGGCCTATGTTGAGATTAATTATCGTAGCCATCTTTTTAGTTATCTTTCTGATCCTGTCGCTGCCCTTTCTCCTTTTTGAAAAGCTTGCCGCCAAGCACAATCAGGAAAAAGCCGATTACGCTCAGCTGCGTGTGGTGCAGTGGGCTTTTCGCGTTGTGGCGTACCTGAGCGGTGTCAGGCTTACTCTGATCGGACTGGAGAACATTCCGGGCGACAGCCCTGTTCTCTACGTGGGCAATCACCAGAGTATCTTCGATATCGTTATCGCCTACGCCCATGTGCCGTATCGGACCGGTTTCGTCTCCAAGATAAGCAATGCCAAACTGCCGGTCGTCGCTCTCTATATGAAGCGGCTCTACTGCCTCTTCCTGGACCGCGACAATATCCGTGAAGGCATGAAGACCATTCTGCAGGCCATCGATCATGTGAAGAACGGCATCTCGATCTTCATCTATCCCGAAGGCACCCGCAATAAAAATGAGGATGAGACAGTCCTGCTGCCCTTCCACAACGGCAGTTTCAAGATCGCCCAGAAGGGCCGCTGTCCGATCATACCGGTCAGCATCAACAATTCAGCCGCCATTTTCGAAAAGCATGTGCCGTTCCTGCACCGCACCCATGTGATACTCGAGTTCGGCAAACCCATCAGCTATGAGGAGCTGACGCCGGAAGCCCGCAAGGATATCGGCGAACACTTCCGCAGCATCCTGACTGACATGATCAAAAAGAATCAGGCGCTGATATAAAAGCCCCGGCGCCAATGGCCCGGCATGACATTCTATGACAAAAGCATCCGTTGTCCGTAAGGAACAGCGGATGCTTTTTTTGCTGCTGTTGGGTCGCTTTTGTCAGATATCCGATAGTGCGGTCAGAGCTCTGACGATAGTTTCGAAATGCATAAAATGCGATGCCTTCACCAGGACCGTATCGCCGGGCTTCAGGATTGACGGCAAAGCCGCCGCCAGGCTGTCCGTATCCGGGTAGGTCCGGATATCACAGCCGGTGCCGGCCTTCTTAAGTTCGTCCGCCATAAGGGCCCCGAGACTGCCGGCGGTCAGAAGCACATCCGGCGTATGGGCCGCCATATAGGCACCGACCTCCCGATGAAGCGCCTCTTCATTGGCACCCAGTTCCCCCATGCTGCCAAGCACCGCCGCCCTGCGGCCCTTCGCTTCCGTCAGCAGGGACAGGGAAGCCTTCATTGACATGGGATTGGCATTATAGCAGTCGTCGATCACCGTCATACCTCCGGTCTCGATAATACGGAACCGGCCTGCCAGTGCCTCTACGGAGGCGATACCGCGCCGGATCGTCTCATCATCAAGTCCCATCAGGCGGCCGACGGCACAGGCGGCCAGTGCGTTGCTCAGCGCATGGCTGCCCGGAATCGGAATATCGGCCTCGAAACAGCTGTCCGGTGTATGGATCACACAGCGGCTGCCCTGAAAGCCGCAGGACTCGATATGATCTGCGTAATAATCGCAATGAGGATTCAGACCGTAGAAAACCGGTTTCCTGCCGTTCACCGCCGTCACAGCAGCCAGCTTGTCGTCATCCCCATTCAGGACCACGCGGCCGCCCGGCTTCAGGAAATCAAAGATCTCCGTCTTGGCTCGGAAGACACCGTCGCGGTCGATGAGATTTTCCAGATGACAGGTGCCGATATTGGTGATGACAGCGATATCGGGATTGGCCATGGCGGCCAGCACCGTCATGTCACCGAAATGACTGATACCCATTTCCAGAACGGCGGCTTCATCGCCCTCCCGCAGCCGGCAGATGGTCAGCGGCAGCCCCAGTTCATTATTAAAATTCCCCAGAGTCTTCAGCGTCTGCCGTGCAGCTCCCAAAACGGCGGCGATCATTTCCTTCGTGCTCGTCTTGCCGACGGAGCCGGTGACGGCCACCACCGGCACGGCCATCTCTCTGAGGTAATCGGCAGCCAGTGTCTTCAGTGCCTCCGCCGCGGAATCCACCAGAAGGCACGGGAAATGCCCGCAGGTCTCTGCCTTTTCCGTCAGTACCATCAGGGCACCGTCAGCCATGACCTGTGGTATAAAATCATGCCCGTCCGCGCGGGCTCCGCGCAGAGGAATAAACAGACAGCCGGGTGTCACCTGACGGCTGTCTGTGGTCACAGCGGTGATCTCCGTCTCCCGGATCGTCTCCGGCACATAGAGACGGCCTCCCAGGACGGAGGCCAGATGTGCAGGTGTCATATGTCTCATAAGGTGTTTCCTTTGTATTTCTTGAGAGATACCCGGATCAGCTCTTCACAGAGGGTCGGAAAATCCATCCCCACCTGCGCCGCCTCCTGGGGCATCAGCGATGTCGGCGTCATCCCGGGCAGCGTGTTAGCCTCCAGACAGAACATATCGCCGTTCTCATTCATCATAAAATCCAGCCGGCCGTAGGCATCCAGTGACAGAGCCCGGAACCCCTCCTCCGCCAGACGCTGCATCTTCTCGGTTTGCTTATGCGTCAGGTTGGCGGGGCAGGTCTCGATGGCCGCGCCGGGGGTATATTTGTTCTTATAGTCGTAGAAGCCCTGCAGTGGCGATATCTCGATGACCGGCAGCGCTTTGCCGTCGATGACCGAGACAGAAAACTCGCGGCCCTTGATGTAATCCTCGACCACGACCTCATCCTCCAGCTCAAAGGCCGTCTTCAGGGCTTTTTCATAATCCGCCTGATTGCTGACCACCGACACGCCCACAGACGAGCCGCCGGCACAGGGCTTGACCACCACGGGGAATTTCATCGTGTAGGCCTCAATATCCGTCAGATAATTATCCTTGCGGAGCGTGATGCCGTTCGGCGTGGGAACATGATGGGCCCGGAGCATAATCTTGGAAATGCCCTTGTCCATGGCCATTGCCGATCCCAGATAACCGGTCCCCGTATACGGGATCTTTTCCAGATCCAGGGCTGCCTGAACCTTGCCGTTCTCACCGTTCTCGCCGTGAAGGGCCAGGAAGACGATATCTGCCCGGCGGCAGTGCTCGATAACACCGGGGCCGAAGAAGCTGCGGCGCGACCGTTTTTCCTGTTCAACCGCCGCGCTCATGCCGCGCATCCTGTCAGCTGCAGCACCGGCATCATAGACTTCGGGAAACTCAGGAGCCTCCCCTCCCGGAAGACCGGCAAACACATCCTGCATCACGGCTCTGTGTCCGCGGATCCGAAGAGCCTCGCAGACCCCCTTGCCCGACGTGATGGAAACCTCTCGTTCTGTGCTGGTTCCACCGCACAAAACCACGATATTCATAGAAAACTATCCCCCTTTGCGGTACAGACAGCCGGCAGCGCCGGTCTGTCCCCCATATCAATAACCGAGATCGTCACCGACCAGAATCAGCTTAATCCTGCCGACCGGTTTGCAGCGGACAATGACCTGGAAATTATTGCAGATGCGGTCCGGGGAATTGCAATCGGCACACAGACCGAGCTTGCTGCACGGTGTATCCAGCCCGAATCGCTGGCAGTTGATCGGGGAAGCCACGCCTCTGGCACGCTTGAAGGCACTGTCGAGATCCGGCATCACCTTATTCATACCGGCGATCACGATGACTGTCTTCGGTCCGTAGCTCATCGCCGCGACCCGGTTGCCGTTGCCGTCAATATTGACCAGCTCGCCGGTGGCCGACAGGGCGTTGGCACCGCCGATATAGACATCGGACAGGAGGGCCTGACGGGAAAACTCCACTTTCTCTTCCGGCGTTTTGGCCGTGCTGCGGTCAAGGATCCGGTAGGTGCCGTCCCTCAGGGCCTCCAGAAGACCGCATTCCTCGGCACTGTGACAGCCGCCCCAGGATACCAGGTCCTTCTCCCGGTCAATATAGGATAACGCCTTTTTCAGGGCTTCCGCTTTCGAAGCGGCGTAACTTGTCTCAAAACCATGCTTGTTGAAAACCTCGACCAACCGTCTGCCGGCCAGGGCATCTCTCATTTCGCGGGGTGAAGCCATATCATACCTCCTGTCATTCCTTCTGTTTGATTATCGGCAGCCTTATGATTTCTGCCAACCATTATGTTACTGTTTCATATTATGCCGATAGGGCTATGCCTCATCGACGTCTTCGCCGGCAAGTTTAAGGATTGCCAGAACCTTATCCTGACTGATGCCCATGGCATTGGCCAGCTCATCGAAATTCGGCTTCTCACCCATTTCTTCTGTCAGCTTGTCAATGCAGATCTTCAGTTCCTCGACCTGGGCGATCAGACAGCGGTCGGATGCCGCCAGTGCCTCCCTTTCCTCGCGGACCGCCAGCATATGGCAGCGGATCCGGTCCTCGACAGCCTCCTCATCGGCGTCGTCGCCAAGATCGTGCAGAGCCTCGGCCAGCCCCAGATAGGCTTCGCCTCTGATGTCTTCCGTGTCCGCATCCGCCTCATCGGCCATTTCCAGGGCGATCTCATCGGCGATCCGAAGGAACGCCGCCTGCTTTGTCATTGATTCCATGGCGGGCCGCCTTACGCCTTATCCAGCACAGAAGTGCAGTGAGGGCAGCGTGTGGCTTCCTTTGCGATCTCGGAACGGCAGAACGGGCAGACCTTCGTGGCCGGAGCGGGAGCCGGTTTCGGCTTCTTGTGAAGCTTGTTCAGCATTCTCACAATCAGGAAGATAAAGAAGGCCACGATCAGGAAATAAATGATCGTATCCAGGAAAGCACCCAGATTCAAAGTGGAAGCCCCGGCCTCCTGCGCTTCGGCCAGCGTCGCGTAATGAGAGCCGTCCAGAGAAATAAACCAGTTTTCAAAATGAACGCCGCCGGTGAGCAGCGTTATGACCGGCATAATGATGTCGTCGACCAGCGATTTGACAATCGTACCGAAGGCGCCGCCGATAATAACACCGACGGCCATATCCACAACATTACCGCGCACAATGAATTGCCTGAACTCATTGAAAAACCCTTTGGTGGACTCGTTGGCTTTCTTCAGCTTATCGTTATCCATTCCCATTTCCTCCCGTTTGTCTCAGATAATGAGCGTCCGCGTCCCGAGACGCCTCTCCCGGCGAGGCGGCCTGCAAGACCGACGCTTATACTATTATCTCATTAAACCGCATTTTTTCAACAGTTTCTATAGTATTAACAATTCACACAATTTTAGAAAAAGCCCTTGCCTTTTCCTGTTTTATTCGATATAATAATCAAGCCGTCAAGGTAATGGCGCCTTAGCCAAGCGGTAAGGCGCGGGTCTGCAAAACCCTCATCCCCGGTTCGATTCCGGGAGGCGCCTCTTTTAAACACAGCTGATGAAGCTGTGTTTTTTTGTCCGGCAAACGACCGGTACTGCCTTTCCTTCAAATACAAAACCGGCATCCGCACAGGCAGATGCCGGTTTTATTATCAGGCTTTTGTCAGCCGTTTAATCGGCCGTAGAGTCTTGTGATGGCCCGGATCGAAGCAGCCATGTCTTCGGAATCAAAGCCCTCCTCCGCACGCCAGGACCAGTTGGCGTCCGACAGGATACCCGGCTGGTTCATGCGGCCTTCGGCTCCCAGTTCCAGATAATCCTGCATCTGAATGATACAGAGGCGGGACACAGAGCTCATGCAGCCGCGGATCATGCCTCGGATATAGCCCTCTTCCCGATTCAGGCCCAGATAACGAACCGCATAGGCCACATCCTCCGCCGACGCATTGTCAAACCACTGCTTCAACGTCTCATTGTCGTGCGTGCCGCTGTAGCAGACGGATTCCACCGGATAGAGATGAGGCAGATAGTTGCCTTCTTCACGGGAGTCGAAGGCGAACTCGATCACCTTCATGCCCGGATAGCCCGAATCAAGCTGAAGCTGTCTGACCTCAGGCGTGACATAGCCCAGATCCTCGGCGATAAAATCGAGGTCGGGAATGGAACGGTGCACGGTTCGGATAAAGTCCATACCGGGGCCCTGACACCACCGGCCGTTTCTGGCAGTGGCATCGCCGGCCGGCACAGCCCAGTAGCTTTCAAAGCCGCGGAAATGGTCAAAGCGCACCACATCGTACAGCTTGGCGGCCGCCTGCAGACGACGAACCCACCAGGTGTAGCCGTCTTTTGCCATCTCCTGCCAGTTATAGAGAGGATTACCCCAGAGCTGTCCATCGTCGGAGAAGGCATCCGGCGGACAGCCGGCCACCTTCTGCGGACGCAGGTTGTCATCCAGACGGAAAAGTGCCGGCGACGACCAGACATCCGAGGAGTCATAGGGGACATAAATCGGCACATCGCCGATGATGCGGATACCTCGCTCATTGGCATAACGTCTGAGGTTCTCCCACTGACACCGGAATTCATACTGAAGGAAGCACTGAAAGTCAACGGCTTCGGCCAGTTCTTCCCGCTTCCGGGCCAGAGCGTCCGGTTCATGCCGCCGCAGTTCCTCCGGCCAGTTTTCCCAGGAGGCGCCTCCGCAGATTTCTTTGATCGACATGAACAGCGCGTAGTCATCAAGCCAGATGCGGTTGCCCTCAATGAACGCCTCATACGCCGCATCCTTTTTGAATCGTCGGAAGGCTTTTTTCAGGACCGCCGTTCTGCTGATAAACTGCCGTCCGAAATCCACCCGGCCCGCATCGTTCCCCCAGTCAATCCCCTGTACCTCATCCTGTGTCAGCAGTCCCTTCTCAATCAGAATATCCAGATCAATCAGGTAATAATTACCGGCGCAGGAAGAAAAAGACTGGTACGGTGAATTGCCGTATCCTGTCGGCGTCAGCGGCAGGATCTGCCAGTAGGACTGACCTGCCTTTTCAAGAAAATCGACAAAAGCGTAGGCTGCCTTGCCCATGGTGCCGATACCATAGGGACCCGGCAGGGATGTGATATGCATCAATATGCCGCTTTCGCGCATAAATCAATCTCCTTACGTTTCTATCGCGCGCACACTTTCCCGTATCAGAACCGCGAAGGGTACTGTCTCATTGCAGGACAGGGGCCCTTTTTCGATGCCTTCCAGGAGTATTTCGGCGCCGCGTTCGGCTAACCGTGAGGCCGCCTGGCTGATCGTCGCCAGCTGCGGAACCAGATAATCACCGATGGGCAGACCGTCAACGCCCATGACCGAGACATCCTCCGGCACGCGGAGACCGCTCTCCCACAGAGCCCGGATAGCCCCGATAGCCATCACATCGGCCATCGCAAATATGGCGGTAAACTGACGATCGTGTTTCAACAGCTTCTTTGTCGCCTCGTATCCGTCCTGCCAGGAGTAACGGACACCGCGGTAATCCTTATCAGGATCAAATGCCATACCGTTTTCGGCAAAGGCTTCCAGACACCCCTCATAACGCAGGCGGCTGGTGTCAGAGACCTTTTTGTCACCGCCGATAATGACGATGCGGCGATGTCCCAGCCTGATCAGTTCCCTGATGGCCCGGCGGCCCGCTTCGCGGTCATCCGTCGCCACGCTGGACAGGTTGTCAAAAGAAAGGCCTGACATATCATTCGTAATAAGGACACAGGGTATATCGATCTTATCGAAATCCTCAGCAAAATGAGACCGGTTGCCGCCGAGGAAAAGGATGCCCAGCGGCTTCTTTTCCCGGCAGAGCGTCAGGGCGCGATGGACTTCGTTCAGATCTTCATCCATGTAATCCACGAACAGCTGATAGCGGGTATTGGCGAAGATATTCTGCAGTGTCTCAATCATTTCCCCGAACAGCTCATTCCGAATACCCTTGACAATAACGAGAACCGTCGTGGAATGCACCTGCTTCAGCTGCTTGGCATTCATATTGAGTTCAAAGCCGCTTTCCGCAGCGGCTTTGAGTATGATCTCTCTGGCTTGTTCGCTGACATTGGGGTGGCCATTAAGTGCCCGGGAGACTGTCCCGACAGCGTATCCGGTCTTCACGGCCAGGTCTTTAATAGTCACAGGTATACCTCATTCCTTTAACCTTTAACAGCGCCCGCAGCCACGCCCTTAATGATATATTTCTGGCAGAAAAGATAGACGATGATGATAGGCAGGATCGCCATCATGATGATAGCCATGGTGGCACCAAGGTCGACGGTGCCATAGCTCCCCTTCAGATACTGAACATGGATCGGAATCGTACGATATTCGGTGATATCGAGGATCAGATACGGCAGAAGGTAGTCATTCCAGACCCACATCAATTCCAGAATGCCGACAGAAATCATTGTCGGTTTCAGCATTGGCAGTACCACATTAAAGAATGTTCTCACGGGACCACAGCCGTCGATAGCGGCTGCTTCTTCAATTTCCAGAGGAAGCCCCTTGACAAAGCCGGTGAACATGAAGATCGCCAGGCCGGCGCCGAAACCCAGATAGATAATCGGGATCGTCCAGGGTGTGTTCAGCTTCAGGGCATCAGCTGTCGATGTCAGGGTGAACATGACCATCTGGAACGGCACGATCATGGAGAAGAGACACAGATAATAGAAGAAGCGGGCAAATTTCGAGTTGACACGAACAATATACCACGCGGCCATCGAACAGAACAAGAGAATCATGAAAGTCGAAACCACACTGATGAATAAGCTGTAGCCGACGGATTTCATGAAAGGATAGTTGCCGAAGGTCATACCCTTGATGTAGTTAGCCATACCGACAAAGGAATCGGCGGCCGGCAGGGCGAAGACATCCAGGTTGATGGCATTGTTGCTCTTCAGAGAGTTGATGATCACTTCAAAGATCGGCATGACCCAGGCCAGGCAGATCAGGGCAAAAACGATCGTCAGAAGGGTACTGCCGGCAGAATACTTCGTGCTCTTTTTGACTGCTTTCTTATTCATTACTGCTGTACCTCCTTACTGCGGGTGGCACTCTGCTGGGCAATGGCCAGAACAGCTACCAGGATAAAGAAGATGACAGCCTTAGCCTGGGCGACACCGTGATAGTTCTTGTTGATACTGTAGGTAGAATAAATGTTCAGAGCCAGAAGTTCTGTCTGATTGATCTTGACGCCGTTTTCGATAACACTGGGCAGACCGCCGGTCAGCGCCAGGTTCTGATCGAAGAGCTTGAAGCCGTTCGTCAGCGTCAGGAAAGTACAGGTGGTGATGGCCGGCATCACGTTCGGGATGATGACCCGGAAAAGCGTCTGAGAGCCGGTGGCGCCGTCAATCTTAGCGGCTTCCAGCATATCCTCCGGAACCGCCTGAAGGCCGGCGATGTAGATGATCATCATATAACCGATCTGCTGCCAGCAGACCAGGATGACCAGGCCCCAGAAACCGTTGGTGGCATTGGCCGTCAGATAAGTCGCATAATTCCTGAGGATACCGTCAAAGATCATGCTCCAGATATAACCCAGAACGACACCGCCGATCAGGTTGGGCATAAAGAAGACGGTTCTGAAAATGTTGGCGCCGCGCATTTTCTGAGTCAGCGCGTAGGCAATCATGAAAGCCAGGATGTTGATCAGTATGATGGTGACAACGGCAAATAACGCGGTATTCTTGAAGGCGTTCCAGAAGCCGGTGTCGGACCAGATCTTGGCATAGTTGGTGAGGCCGATGAATTTGGCATCAGACGGTACATTGAAATTGCAGAAAGACAGATAAATACCCTGGATAAAGGGCCAGACAAACCCGATACAAAAGGCGGCAAACACAGGAAGAATAAAAAGCGGTGCCCATTTCTGGATCGGACGGCGGATCAACTGACTGTTAAGGCCGGTATCCTTTTGTTTTTTCTTGCGCACGAAAATCCCCTCTCTTATCCTCTACTACAACAGCCTGCTCAAATCTGCCGCATTGACGTCCCTCGGGACGTCGTCCCCCGCGCGGCAGATCGGGACATTTTTTAAAGGGGCGGGCTAATGCCCGCCCCATAAATGAACCTTATGTGTTATAAAGATCAGCCGTTAACGGCAGCGTATTCGATTGCCCAGCCATCAACGAAAGCCTTGACGACTTCGTCCCAGTTGGCATCTGTCGGATCGGCAGAGTAAGCGGTCATGGCTGTGACCAGTGTGGCACGGAAGCTGTCAACGTTCGGTGTGTAGTTGAAAGCCCAGGACACGGCATACTTGCCATCGCTCAGCAGCTTGTTGCCGTCGACGACGAACTTGTTGGCAGATTCCGGGCACTGTTTGAACGGAACACCGCCGAGCTGTTCGACAACGACCTTGGAAGCATCGGCATCGGTGACCAGCCAGTACAGGAAGTCAAGAGAAGCGTTCTGATCGGCTTCGGAAGCCTTGCTGTTGATAGCCCAGCAGTTTTCAGTACCGGAGCAGAGAGCCGCATTGTCTTCGCCTTCAACACCGCAGTAGATCGGCAGCATGGCGATCTTTTCCGGATCCATGCCGAACTTTTCTGTCAGGTTGGCATATTCCCAGGTACCGTTCTGATAGAAGACGGCTTCGCCTTTGCCGAATTCAGCTTCGGCCTGATCGCCTGTGGCGGAGCTCAGATTGGCACCGGCTGTGGCGGAATCGGTGATGTACAGATCCCAGATTTTCTTGAAGTTATCCATGTAGGAGCCTTTGATCTCAGCCGGCTGCTCTGTGATGCTGTCATCACGGAATTCATAGAAGAGCGGCATATTGGCCAGATGGCCTGAGAATCTCCAGGAAGAAGACGGATCCAGACCGGCGGAGGTGAAAGCATCAAAGCCCAGTTCGGAAGCGCGGCTGTGGATGTCATCGGCAACAGCCTTCAGAGAATCATAATCCTTGATGTCATCAACGGAATAACCGGCCTGTTCAAGAAGTTCAAGGTTGGTGATGATACCGAAGGATTCATAGCAGTAACCCATGGCCTTCAGTTCACCGGCTTCGTTGTAAAGGTTGAACTCGTCTGTTGTCAGTTCACCGGCCAGCTTGGTGTCCTTCAGATTCAGGGCATACTCATCCCAGTTCTTCAGAGCAGCCATGTTGCCGATATTGTAGATTGTCGGGGCGCCGTCTTTGCCCATCTGAGCGTTAAGGGTTGTGTCATAGTCACCGGAAGCGGCGGTAACGACCTTGACGTCAACACCGGTCTTCTCGGTATAGGTCTTGGCCAGTTCTGTCAGAGCTTCATCAAACTCCGGCTTGAAGTTCAGGTAGTAAACCGAACCCTTGGCATCGGCTGACCCTGAAGAACCACAGGCTGTCAGGCCGATTGCCATCGCCAATGTCAGCAGTAAAGCAATCGTCTTTTTCTTCATTTTCTCCTCCTCGCATCCGGCAGCTGCCGGATGACTTTTCGTTCCCTGAATGTTATGCTGGAAACGTTTCCAACTCTTGTAATAAGCAATATAATACAACCATTTGAAAAGCACAATCTTTTTTTACAGAAAAAAATAACTTTCGCATATTGTCTAAGGTACCGATATCTTTTTTGTTTAAAAATGCCGTAAAAGACCAGTAAAAATGACCATAAAAAAGCCGGAGATCCTTGGATCTCCGGCGTCAGGGCAAAAAAAGACACACCCTCAAAACCGCATATACATACTAAGCAGCTTCCTTAAGCCTGCTAGTCGAAGAGTCATTCGCAGCTGACGCTGCTCATGAGGTTTGCTCCGCAAACCCTGTGTACCGCTCTTCTTAGCTTTTGGTCAAGCCCTCGTCCGATTAGTAACAGTCAGCTCCATGCCTCGCGGCACTTCCACCTCTGCCCTATCTACCTCCTCGTCTTGAAGGGGACTTACTTCCTCTAAGGAATGGGACATCTCGTCTTAAGGGGGGCTTCACGCTTAGATGCCTTCAGCGTTTATCCCGTCCCCACATAGCTACCCGGCTGTGGACCTGGCGGTCCAGCCGGTACACCAGAGGTGAGTCCGTCCCGGTCCTCTCGTACTAAGGACGGCTCCTTTCAAATGTCCTGCGCCCGCGCCGGATAGGGACCGAACTGTCTCACGACGTTCTGAACCCAGCTCGCGTACCGCTTTAATGGGCGAACAGCCCAACCCTTGGGACCTACTACAGCCCCAGGATGCGATGAGCCGACATCGAGGTGCCAA
>JAQXFO010000030.1 GCA_029005135.1 Lachnospiraceae bacterium | reverse complement strand
CGATGAGGTGTTGCGGTGAAGAAAGCGATGAGATTGACGGCCCTTGTGCTGGTGCTGATACTGTTGTTCTGTGTGCCGGTTCAGGCGGCGGAGAGAATTGACCATGACGGCAGCGCGGGAAGCTGGACGGAGGAGGCACTGTTCGGGGATAATCGTTATGAGACGGCACGGGAAGCGGCCCTCCTTTTTGCGGAGGAGACCGGCGCTGTGCCGGAACGGGTTATCATGGTCTACGGCAATGATTTCCCGGATGCGCTGTCGGCCTGTTCGCTGGCCGGCTATTATCACTGCCCGATCATTCTCAGCAAGCGGACCGGAGTGCCTCCGGCGACGCTCGGGCTGCTGCGGGATGACTGGCAGGGAAAAGTGAAGACAGTGACGGTGGTGGGCGGCGGCTTTTCCGAGTCGGTGATCCGTTCCCAGCTTAACGGTGTGGTCGATGAGATTGATTTCACCTCCTTTGCCGGCATCAATCGTTATGACACCGCGGAGAAGGTGGCACGTTTTCTGATCGACAAGACGGATGTCACGGCCTTTGCTCTGGTAACAGGGGTGACGGCGGCGGATGCGCTGTCATTTTCCTCCTGGAGCTATCAGTACCGGATCCCGATCCTTCTGGCGAAGTCGAACGGCTCTCTGCCGGCGTCATCGATGTCACTGATCCGGAGTGTGAACACAAAAGACAGCTTTGACCGGGTCTATATCATCGGTGCTGATCCGGTGGTCTCGGTTTCGGTTGAAGTGTCTCTGGCACCGGATGTTAAGCGTCTGGCCGGCAGCAATCGTTACGAGACCTCCCTTATTGTGGCGCGGCATTTCCTTGAGGAAAATGCCGGCAAGACAGATAATTTCAATAACTCTGTCGTGGTTTCCGGCAAAAATGAGAATTACCCGGATGCCCTGGTGGGAGGCCCGCTGGCCGGTGAGAGGCAGGTTCCGGTCCTTCTGGTGGGCAGTGCCGGCATGACGGATACCCTTCAGAGCCTTGTCCGTTCAAACATGGCTTCCATGACCTCCTACCGGCTGACACTTCTGGGGGCCGCCGGCACGGGAAGCATCCACAGCCGCCTGATCACACAGCTGTCATAAGGTCTTTGAAGCTTGACGTCATTTTGACGGAAGGAGTGCGGTTATGAATTACGCGGAGATCAAGGAATACGATATCGCCAACGGGCCCGGTGTGCGGCTGACCCTCTTCGTTTCAGGGTGCACGCATCACTGCCCGGAGTGCTTTAACCCGGAAACCTGGGATTTCAATTACGGGAAGCCCTTTACCGAGGACGTGGAGGAGACCCTTCTTGAGAAGCTGGGCGAAGGCTGCTACCAAGGCCTGACACTTCTTGGCGGCGAGCCGATGGAGATCGCCAATCAGGATGCCCTGCTGCCGTTTCTTGAGAAGGTGCGGGAGCGCTGGCCGAAGAAGGATATCTGGTGCTTTACCGGTTATCTGATGGACCGGGATCTTCTGGGACGCATGGCGCCGGTACACCCGGCGACGCGGCGAATGCTGGAGCTGATCGACGTACTGGTGGACGGTGAGTTCAGGATCGAGGAAAAGGACATCACCCTGCTCTATAAGGGCTCGCGCAATCAGAGAACGATCAATGTACCGGCTTCTCTGGAGAAGGGAGAGATTGTCCTGTGGGAGCCCCACGGCGTGACGGTCAGAACATAATTCAGGAACGGAAAGACTGTGATGGAAAAGTATAAGCACGAACTGTCCGTAGCTCTTATCAAATTTATCTATTTGTGTGCCGTCACGGCAGCCTTCGGGGCGGCGTGGTTTGTCTTCTATTCCCGGCATCTCTATGTCCGCGGGTTTTATTTCTGGGGCGACTGGTGTGTCATCGCCCTGTATTTTGTCATTTTTCTGGTAATGGCCCGCACCTATGAGGCAACGATCATCTCGATGGTGCGCATTTCCGAAATGGTCTACAGTCAGGTTCTGACGCTGCTGGTGGCGGACGGACTGATCTTTGTGGTGATCTGCCTGCTGTCCCGCCGCCTGGTGAACGTGCTGCCGCTTCTTCTGGCTGCGGCGGCGCAGATCGCATTGTCGGTGGTCTGGAGCGTGATCTCCCACAAATGGTATTATGCTGTCTTTCCGCCGCAGAAGTCAGCCGTTATCTATGATCGGCGCGAGGGCATGGAGAATCTGGTCCGCGAATACGGCCTTGATAAAAAGTTCCGGATCGCCTTCACGGCCCGTGTCAGTGACTGCCTGGGGGATCTTTCGCAGCTTCGGGGGCTGGATTCGGTGTTCCTGAGCGGCATTCGCAGCCATGACCGCAATATTATTCTGAAATACTGCATCGCCCACGATGTGGAGGTCTATGTCATTCCCCGCATCGGCGATGTGATCATGAGCGGCGCCAGACAGATCCATATGTTCCACCTGCCGATGCTCCGGGTCGGACGCTATCGCCCCAGCTTCTGGTATCTGTTCATCAAGCGGGTCTTTGACATCGCGGTGTCTCTGGTGATGCTGATCCTGACATCGCCCATTTTTCTGGCCACGGCGATTGCCATCAAGGCCGGTGACGGCGGCCCTGTCTTTTATTCTCAGGTGCGTCTGACGAAGAACGGCCGGAAGTTCCGGATCCTCAAGTTCCGCAGTATGCGGATTGATGCCGAGAAGGACGGGGTGGCCCGGCTGTCCACCGGTGATAAAGATGATCGTATCACACCGGTGGGGCATGTTATTCGAAAATGCCGCATCGACGAGCTGCCGCAGCTGATCAATATCCTCAAAGGGGAGGTCAGTGTGGTGGGCCCGCGTCCCGAACGGCCTGAGATCGCTGCCCGTTATGAGAAAACGATGCCGGAGTTCCGGCTGCGCCTGCAGGCCAAGTGCGGGCTGACGGGCTATGCTCAGGTGTACGGCAAATACAACACGACCCCCTACGATAAGCTGCAGATGGATCTGATGTATATCGCGCATCCGAGTTTTATCGAGGATCTGAAGATCTGCTTTGCGACGGTGAAGATCCTCTTTATGGCCGACAGCACGGAGGGCGTCGCCGAGGGCAGCACCACGGCGATGGATCAGCCGGCAGTGAAAGCGGCGGATAAGACGGGGAGGAAGTAAGCGATGCTGGTCAGCGTGATCATGCCGACATACAACTGCGGCCGCTATATTGAGGAATCGATTCGTTCGGTTCAGGCGCAGACCATGACCGACTGGGAACTTCAGATCGTGGACGATGCCAGCACGGACAATACCCGGGAGGTTCTGGCGCCGTATCTTGAGGCGGATCCCCGCATTCATTATGAATGCCTGTCCGCTAATCAGGGGCCGGCCGCGGCCAGGACGGAGGCCCTTAAGCGGGCGTCGGGCCGTTACGTGGCTTTTCTGGACAGTGACGATATCTGGTATCCCGATAAGCTGGAAAAGCAGATTGCCTTCATGGAGGCGAAGGGAGTACCCTTTTCCTGTACAGCCTACCGCCTGATGTCGGCGGACGGTGAGGATCGGCATACGGCCCTTTTCCCGCCGGAAAAAGTGGATTACAAACGCTGCATTCGCCTGTCCAATCCGATCGGCAACCTGACGGTAATGTACGATCAGGAGGCGCTGGGGCGTTTTGAGGTGCCGCCGATCCGCAAACGCAACGATTTTGCCCTGTGGCTTCAGGTTTTGAAGAAGACGCCTTACTGTGCCGGGATGCCGGAGGTACTGGCGGCCTATCGCCAGGGCCGGGAGGGCTCTGTCAGCCGAAACAAGCTGGCCCAGGCCCGTTATCACTGGCAGCTGTATCATGAGATTGAGGGACACGGAGCGCTTCGGAGCGCCTGTGAGGTTCTGTGCTGGGCCGTTGTGAAGACGACGGGTGTGGGCGTGACACGACGCCGGGTATGAGAAAACGAGGTTGATAATGACTCTTCAGGTTCTGGTGGCAGCGATTGATCAGACGGATTTTTCGCTGGTTAAGAAGATGAATATCCGGACGGCAGCGATCGTCGGCAATCAGGGCTCCCGCAATGCGGTGGAGACCACCGAAGCGGAGGGGCATACGGTCACCTACCTGAATTTTGCTGAACGGGGCGTCGGTCTCAACCGCAATAACGCGCTGATGCGGGCCGATGCCGATATCTGTCTTCTGGCCGATGACGATATGGTCTACGACGATGATTACGAGGCGAAGGTGCTGGAGGCTTTCCGGCAGTATCCGGAGGCGGATGTGATCTTTTTCAATCTTGAGGAGGAGAACAGCACGCGGTACCGCATCGACAGCCCCCATAAGGTAGGGCGCCTGAATTTCCTCCGCTACGGGGCGGCACGGACGGCGTTCCGGCTGGACCGCATCCGCGAAAACGGCATTTTTTTCAATCAGTGCTTCGGCGGCGGCTGTCGGTACAGTCACGGCGAGGACAGCATTTTCTTTTCGGACTGCCTGCGGAAGGGGCTGAGGCTGATGGCGGTGCCGGTGACGATCGGGCGTTTGACCCATGAGCGGGCTTCCACCTGGCTGGGACGCTATGATGAGACTTATCTTCGCGATCAGGGGGCTCTGTATCGCCAGATATCGCGCCGCTTCTGGCGGCTCCTCTGTCTGCAGGATGCCCTGAGGAAGAGGAAGCGCTACGGGCTGGCTCCCCTTCGGGCCTATCGGCTGATGACGAAAGGGGCCGGCCGGTGACGGGGACGGCGTCTGCGGGAGGAGTGATGATGTCATGCATGATATTGATTTTGTGATCACCTGGGTCGACGGCAATGACCCGGCCTGGCAGGCCGAGAAGGCACGCTTCCGGCCGTCGGAGAAGACGGACAGCAGCAAGATCCGTTACCGCGACTGGGATAATCTGCAGTACTGGTTCCGGGCGGTGGAGACGTACGCGCCCTGGGTGAGGAAGATCCATTTTGTGACCTGGGGGCATAGGCCGGCCTGGCTCAATACCGACAATCCGAAGCTGGCGGTTGTCAATCACCGCGACTATATCCCGCCAGAGTATCTGCCGACCTTTTCCAGCCGGGCTATCGATATGAATTTTCATCGGATCGGGGATCTGGCTGAGCATTTTGTGTATTTTAATGACGACATGTTCCTGACGGCACCGGTCAGACCGGAGGATTTCTTTGAGAAGGGGCTGCCGGCGGCGACGGCGATCCTCAACGCATCGATCCTCGAGAGCCGCTATGTGGGCGACGTGCCTTATGCGGCGCCGATTTTCGATCTGATCCCGATCAACCGGCATTTTAAGAAAGCGGAGACACTGAAACAGTACCGCGGCAAGTATTTTTCACCCCGGTACGGTATTCAGTCGTTCCGGACGCTTCTGCTGACGCCCTGGAAGAAGTTCCCGGGCTTTATGAATTATCATCTGCCCTATTCCTATCTGCGTTCGACCTATGAGGAGGTCTGGGAGAAGGAGGGCGAGCTTCTGGATCAGACCTGCCGTCACCGTTTCCGGACGGTCGGAGATCTGAACCACTGGGTTTTCGATTACTGGCAGCTGGCTTCGGGACACTTCAGTCCGCGGCGGCCGACCATCGGTACGATGACCTCTTTTACCGACGATCCGGCCCATAACCGGGAGATCGGCGAGCTCTTCGCCTCGGGGCGTTATAAAATGATGTGCCTCAACGATGCCGTGAAGGCGGAGGGATTTGAGAAAACAAGAGATGATTTCAAAGCCGTCCTGGAGACGGTATTTCCGGAGAAATCCTCCTTTGAAAAATGAGGCGCTCCGGCAGAGAAGAAGAGGAGTCCTCAGTGATGAAGGAATGCCTGATATCGGTTATCATACCGGTTTACAATCGTGAAAAGACGATAGAGAGGGCGATAAGAAGTGTCCTCGATCAGACCTGGCGGAATCTGGAACTGATCGTGGTGGACGACTGCTCCTCGGACGCCTCGGCGGCGGTGACCGCCGGGATCGCGGATGAACGCCTGAGGGTGATCAAGCTGGAAAAGAACAGTGGGGCCTGTGCGGCCCGAAACCGCGGCATTGATGAGGCGAAAGGCGAGATCCTGGCCTTTCAGGACAGTGACGACTGCTGGCTGCCCGATAAGCTGGAGCGGCAGATGGCCTGCCTTGACAGCTGCGGGGCGGATATCGTTTTCGGCCAGATGCGGCGGCATTTCCCGGATAAAGAGGACATTTTCCCGGAGCTGACGCCGGGGGTGGTGCCTTATGAAACGCTGATCCGGCGGCCCGTGGCGGGAACGCCGACGATCCTGGCCAGAAGGGCGGTCTTCGACGAAGAGCGGTTCGACCCTCAGATGCGCCGCAAGCAGGATTTCGACTGGATCATCCGGGCGGCAAAGACGCATGTGACGGCGTTTTCAGAGGGCCCGGTCATCGATACTTATATCCAGGAGGATTCCATCACCCTTCTGGGGGCGGAGAAGCAGCTTCAGAATCATCAGATGCTCCTTGAGAAGCACCGGGATATCTGCCGGGAATACCCGGTCTTCGAGGTGATGCTCCTCAAGCGTATTGTGATGAACAAGAAGGCGCTTGGTCTCAATCCGGCCCGTGAATACCGCCGGATAGCGGCTCTGGAGAAGAGCGGACGGGCCTGTGCCAAGGCGGTTCTGGCGTCCCTCCGTCTTATGGGGGCGGCCGACAGGTTTCGGCGGCGTTGAGATAAGGATTGTGTTATGCGTTTAGAGCGTTCGAAGAATGCTAAAAGAAATATTGTCTACGGCATTATCAACAAGCTGACGATGATCATCGTCCCCTTTATCCTGAGGACGGTCATCATCTATTTTCTGGGAGCGGAATACCTGGGCCTGGGCAGTCTGTTTTCGTCGATCCTGCAGGTGCTCAACCTGACCGAACTGGGGTTCAGCAGCGCTGTTGTCTACAGTCTTTACGATCCGATCGCGCACAATGATGACGATCAGATCCGGGCTCTGATGAATTTTTACAAAAAGGCCTACCGCATCATCGGCTGCGTGATCCTCGCTGCCGGCCTTATTCTGCTGCCCTTCCTGCCGCATCTCATCAAGGGGTCGTATCCGGCGGCGATCAATATCTACGCTCTGTATCTGCTGTATCTGATCAATACGGTTATCAGCTACTGGTGCTTTGCCTACCGCAGTGTGCTTCTCAACGCCTATCAGCGGGTGGACATCACCAGCAAGATCAATCTGGCGGTGCATCTTTTCAGCTACTCGCTCCAGGTGGTCGTCCTGTTTCTGACGCGCAGCTATTATGCCTATACGCTGTGTCTGGTGCTGGCGACGATCCTCAACAACCTGTGTGTGGCCTGGTGTACGAACCGCCTTTTCCCGAATCTTCAGCCCGCCGGCAGCATTTCACGCGGCAAGCGCGCCGAGGTCATGGAAAAGGTGAAAGGCCTGATGATCGACAAGCTGTGCAAGACCTCCCGCAATGCCTTCGACAGCATTTTCGTCTCGGCTTTTTTCGGGCTGGTGGCAAATGCCATCTACGGCAATTACTTCTACATCATGAATGCCGTGACGATGCTGTTGTCCACTGTGTCGACGGCTATCCTGGGAGGCATCGGCAACAGTATTGCCATGGACTCGCCGGATAAGAATTATGATGATATGAACCGGATCAATTTCATCTATATGTGGATCGCCGGCTGGTGCACGATATGTCTTCTGTGTCTCTATCAGCCCTTTACAGCCCTGGTCTACGGCAAGAAGATGTTATTCCCCATGTCTACAGTGATTCTGTTCTGCGTGTATTTCTATGCGCTGACCATGGGGGATATCCGCCATGTCTACGCCTCGGGCTGCGGCCTGTGGTGGCAGAATCGTTACCGGGCCGTGGTAGAGGCCGTCGCCAACGTGGGTCTGAATTTTATCCTGGGCTATTTCCTCGGTATCAACGGCATTGTGCTGGGCACGCTGATCTCCCTGGTGATCGTGAATTTCTTCTGGGGTTCGACGATCATTTTTAAATACTACTTTGTCAGTAAAAGCCCGCTGGCGTATTTTGCCTCCCACGGGCGTTATCTTCTGGTGACGCTGCTGGCCGCTTCTGTCACCTATGGCCTGGCGTCGCTGACGACGGGCAGTCTGTATGTCCAGCTGGTGATCCGGGCGGCCTTGTGTATCCTGGTGCCGAACCTCATCTATCTGACGGTCTACCGCCGCACGGCGATCTACCGGCAGGCGATGCCCTGGGCTCTTCGTATTGTGAAAATATCTCCTGACGGGCGGCTTGGACGTCTGCTCCTGGGCCGTGTCTCAAACTGATGGTGTACTGGTTATGAAAGACAAAAAGCTGATACCGGGCCCGCGGGTCCTCTATACCCTTCTGTTTCTCCTGGTGAGTCTCGGCGGCTTTGCCGCTCTGGCCCTGCACGGCAAAAGTCTCATCTGGGAGGTGGACGGTTTTGGCCAGTATTATCCTGTTTTCTGCTATATCGGCGACTATATCCGTGATTTTCTGAATAGCCTTCTGGCGGGACAGCCCTGTCTGAAGACCTTTGACCTGTCCATCGGCATGGGCGAGGATGTCATCGGTTCGCTGAACTATTACGGCTTCGGCGATCCGCTGAATCTTCTGGCGGTCTTTGCCGTCGGCGGTGCGGCTTATCCGATGTATGTGCTGCTTTTTTTCCTGCGCCTTTATCTGGCGGGGCAGGCCTTCATCGCCTATGCCCGGAAGATGGGCCTTCGAAGCCGGGCTGCGGCCTTTGGCGCTCTCTGCTATGTCTTTTCCGGCTTTACGCTGGTCGGTGCCGTCAGCTATTATGAGTGGCTGTCAGTTCTTATCTATTTTCCGCTTCTTCTTATCGGCTGTGAGGAGACGATCCGCACAGGACGTTTTTCCTTCACGATGGCGCTGGGGACGGCTTACGGTGCCCTGACAGGTTTTTATTATCTCTACATGAGTTCCCTCGTCCTGGCGGCCTACGCGCTGATCCGGCTTTTCAGCCGCTGCGGAGCGCGGTCCTTCGGCTGTGTCCTTGTCGGGTGTCTGCGCTGTCTCGGCGGTTATCTGACGGGGATTCTCCTGGCCTCGCCGATCCTGGTGCCGGCTCTGGATGCCTTCCTCAAAAGCCAGCGGGCGGGGCAGTCTCCAATGAAAGTCCTCCTGGACTGGCACAATTATATCCCCGTGCTGAATAAGGATCTGATCAAGTCCGTTCTTGGCCTTCTCTATCCGACCGATGCGTATATTTCGGGCATCACCGTGTCCGAGGTGCTGGCCGTTCTTCTGTTCCTGGCGATGCCCCTTTTCTTCTGTGTCTCGAAAAGGATCCGCCGTCAGTTCTGGGCGGCTTCGATCCTGGCATTGACGGCACTGCATCTGCCGATCACCGGCTATCTCTTCAACGCCTTCGGTGAAACGAACGACCGCTGGGTTTTTGCCGTACACATGCTTCTGGCGCTCCTTTTGACCTACGCTCTGGAGGTGCTTGTCTCAGCGCCTCTTTCGGAGGGGACGGAGCTGCCTTACCGGAGGGTTCTGGCAGCGACGGCGGCAGCGCTTGTTCCTGTTAATCTGGTGCTGGTCATGTGGCTTCTCTATTCACCGGCGGGACTCAACTGGCAGGAAGAATTCATTGATCTGAGTGCCATGGGGGCGTCGGCGATGTCATCGCCGGTGACGGCGTCCCGGACGATCACGGAAGATGATGAGCTCTTCCGCGTGGCGGTGACCTCCATCCGGGCGGCCAACGGCCGTCCCGAAAATGTGGCCATGCTCAACGGCTACAACGGGCTCACCTACTGGTTCAGCATCGTCAATGCCAACACGCAGGCCTACAACAATCTGAATGCGGATGTGGCCTACCGGTGGCGGTCCTACGGCCTGAACGGCCAGATCTCGGCGGAAACGCTGGCCGGTGTGAAATATGTCATGACCAACGATCCGGCCCATATCCCGGCGGGCTATCCCCATGTGGAAACCGTGGATTTCGAGGGCATACCCTGGCAGGTCTATGAGAATCCCTATTACGACGGTCTCGCCTATGTTCGCTCGGAGGCGGTGGCTGCAGCCCTGCGGGAGACCTTTATCGGCGATGAAGCGGCATGGGAAGCCCTGAAGGAGACGGGCCTTAACAATGATATTGATAATCCGGGCCGGGCCACGGATAAGACGCCCATCGACGGGTCGGCTTTCCGGCGGTATCTCGACGCTGTCCTGGGAGAAAGACTGAATTCTCCCTGCGGGTCGGTGTCGAACCTGACCTGGGAACACGGCTGCCTGACGATGACGGTGGTGATCGAGGAAGGCGGAGAGCTGGTGGTGGCCGTGCCCGACAGCGGCGGCTGGCAGGCGGAGGTCGATGGCAAGGCCTGGGAGATCAGTTCCGCTGATATCCGTGATATGAGCCTGAAAGGGATTCCGGCCGGTGTGCATACGGTGACGCTGACCTGCCGGTCCGCGGCCCGTCGTCTGGGCCTTGGGCTGGGGCTTGGGGGTCTTCTTCTGCTCATCGGTCTGGCGGTGAAAAAGAGAACGGGAAGTTCCCGGAAAACCGGTTCATAAGGAGAGAACTTGTGGATAAACTGGCGTTGATCATCCTGAATTACAACAGTGAGACAGATACGACGGCCTGCGTCGATCAGCTGCTGTCTCTGGCGCTGCCCTGCCCGATCGTGATCGTCGACAATGCCTCCCCCGACGGCTCGGGAGAACGCCTGGCGGCGCGCTGGCACGGTCGGGAAGGCGTCTGCGTGATCCGTCAACGGGAAAACCGCGGCTACAGTGCCGGCAACAATACCGGCCTTCGTTTTGCTGCGGATGAGCTGGGCGCAGCGGCAGCGGCCATTATCAATCCGGATGTGATCATTCCGGACAAAGACGTCCTTGCCAGTATGCACCGTGTTCTGACAGCGGATGAGGGCTGCGCGGCGGTCGGTGCCGTCATTGCCAACAGCCGCCGCATGAGCGAATCGGCCTGGGATCTGCCGACGGCCGGGGGCGTGGCGGCCTACCATTGTCTGCCCCTTCGGCGGCGGGTGAGAAAGCTGACGACGGCGTCGGAGACGGAGATGGTGGACGGTATCAGGACAGCGGAGGTGGGCTGTCTTGCCGGCTGCTTTGTGATGCTGCGCCTTGATTTTCTGAAGCGCATCGGCTATCTCGATGAGCATCTTTTTCTTTACGGTGAGGAGACACTGCTTGGCCTTTGCTGCCGTCGGGAGGGGTTCCGGGAAAGACTGGTGCTGGACTGCACCTATTGCCATAACCATCATCGCGATGCCGGCTCCCGGGCCGGGTTCCTGGCCAATAACCGCCGGTCGGGTCATGCCTTCCGATCCCGCCGTTATATTCTGAAGACCTGCTTTGGCGGCCGGGGGCTTGTGCGGCTGGTGCTGGCCGAAGGCGTCAACAGACTTTGGATTCTGGCGGTGTTTTTCAAAAAC
>JAQXFO010000029.1 GCA_029005135.1 Lachnospiraceae bacterium | reverse complement strand
ATTTATGTTAAAGGCACTATGGTATTCCAAAAGCCCCGAGGAGCCGTGGGACGGCAGGAGGCCCGGAAGAGGCGCCTGCGCGGAAACTCGCGAAGCAAGGCGTCGCTCATACCGTCAACCGAATGTGCATCCCGCGTATTCTTGTTCAGGGCACTATGGTATTCAAAAAGCCCTACCGCTGAGGAGCCGTGGGGCGGCAGGAGGCCCGGAAGAGGCACCTGCGCGGAAACTCGCGAAGCAAGGCGACGCTCCTACCGTCAACCGCATGTCCATACCGCGTATTTCTGTTCAAGGCACTATGGTATTCAAAAAGCCCCACCGCCGAGGAGCCGTAGGACGGCAGGAGGCCCGGAAGAGACGCCTGCGCGGAAACTCGTTAAATGGTATTTGAGGAGATCTGATGTGATAAGGCGATTCACTGAATGTGATGCGAATTCTGTCATGCAGATATGGCTTGAAACGAATATTCGGGCACATGATTTCATATCACCCGATTATTGGCGTGCCAATGTTGGCTGGGTAAGGGACATGCTGCCTCATGCCGAAGTATTTGTGCATGAAGATGACCGTACAAAACAGACAGATGGCTTTATTGGTCTGAACGATAACCACATTGAAGGTATTTTTGTGAAAGGAGACAGACAATCACATGGCATCGGGAAGCAGCTGCTTGATTATGCGAAGAACGTCAGGTCTGCTCTAAGCTTAAATGTCTATCAAAAAAACAGGAGAGCGATTCGGTTCTATCTGCGGGAAGGATTTGTCTTTCAGGCTGAGTCTATTGATGACAATACCGGGGAAAGCGAATTCATAATGGTATGGATAGGGGAGGCAGCTTGAATCAACCGGACTCTTCGGGGATATGTCCATTTTTCTGTTCGGTTTTGAATACGAAAAAAGCATCCGTGTTCAGGATGCTTCATTCATTTATCTATCGACATTTTTTTCATAAATGAGAGCCGGCCGCCGGTCACGAGTCCTCCTGTTCGGTTTCGAGTATGGCTGTCAGTTCGACCGGGTTGTGGTCGGCGTTGGTGAAGTCTAAGTCCAGTGTTTTGACGGATTCGACACGGAGGTTGTCGGAGACGATGTAGCCGTCGATGACGTAGTACTGTGTCAGCGGTGAGGTGGGATCATAGGGCTGATTCAGCAGACGGCAGGTCGGCACGGCGTTGTTGTATTCAAAGCGGAAGCCTTCCGGCAGGGAGTCTTCACTGAGCTGTCCCGGGATCCATTCGGCAAAGCTGCCGATGGGATATTCGTTGAGGGACTTCGGGAAGAGCTGGTTGAAGTCACCGGCGGCAATGACATAATTGCCTTTGGCGTATTCTTCTTCCAGAATATCCATCAGCATTTGCGTCTGCCGGATGCGGCCTTCTCCGTCGTCGTAGGCCTCCAGGTGAAGGTTGACGGTGACAAGTTCTTTGTCGGAGCCTTCGATAGGGAAGCGTGTGATGAGCAGGCAGCGTTTTAGGTTGGCGATGCGGACAGGCCAGCTGTACGGTACCGGCAGGGCCTGACGGACGGCATTGTCTTCCATGGCGAAAGCGCTGAGGGTGGCGATGCCGGAGGCCATTTTGCCAAGGGGCGGCAGCGGATACGGGACAAAGTCGCATTTGTAGTTGTACGCGAAGGTGTAATCCATGCCCAGGGCGCGGCTGATCGCGTCAAGTTCGTCGATCTCGTAGGTGCGGCGTCCGTCCCGGTCGATCTCCTGGAGAAAGAGGATGGCGGGCTGTCTGTTTTCAATGTCAGACGTTATGGCTTCAAGATTGCTGAGAACGCGGTCTTTATCTGCCGACTGGACGCTCTTGCCGCCGTCCATGAAAAAATCGGCATCCTTGTCGAGACCGGCATAGCCAATGTTCCAGGTCAGGAAACGGATGGTCTGTCCTTCCTGCAGCCGTTCTCCCGTCGTGACGGCGGCGCTCCTGTCGGCCGGTTCGCTGTCGGCGGGCCGGTATTCCGTCACCGTCAGATAGCCGATAACGGAGGCGGCAACCAGGACAATAATCAAAAGCAGGATCCCGAGTATTCGCAGTATTTTTTTCATAAATGGGTGCCTCGCAGAGCGATTATTTTTGTAAACCCGTTGTCCTATTATCATAGCACAAAACGGACGTCGGGAACAGGCTCACGGCGATTTGTACCGGTCCTTGGCAGCAGCCTGTGAAAACAGAGTTTTTCGGTTGAGATCCTTATAGCGATAATAGGTGATCTGTCTGAATCGGTTCAGAGCTTCTTCGGCTTCCGGGGTCAGGCTGTCGCTGAGGCGTCCGTTTTCGCGATACCGGCCGTCGGCGTTGATGATGTCCAGGGTTTGGTACAGATCACGCAGCGCGCCGATGTTCGGATCGCCGGTATAGCCGAGCTCGTTGAAAAGCGTCATCATGAGGAAGCAGGGGGAGAAGGTACCGCCGTCACCGGTGAAGCGGCTGCCGGTGACAGCCTTGGCGGCATCATTTCCCCAGATCATCCACGGCGTGCTGTAATGATTGTAAAAACCGTCTTCCGTATTGATGTCGATGTTGATGCCCAGCTCGGCATAGGCCTCGTCGTTGCCATCCGACCAGGTGCTGCCAAGATAGGGTTTATGATCGCCGAAAATGCAGACGACGACAGGCTCGCGGCGGTCTGCGAGGGCATTGAGGAACGTCTGCAGAGCTTCGCAGGTCTTTCTGATGCCGTCCAGGTAGTTGTTGAAGCTGTAGTAGACGGCATCGGACAACTCACCCTGCTCGACATAGACCGCTTTGGGATCGTTCAGCGCTTCCGTGTCGTAGAGACCATGATTCTGCATGGTGACTGTCTGATTGAAATAGGGCATCCCGTCGGCAGCGGCATCGTCCAGCATGGTCAGGATGTTGTCAAACAGGAGGTCATCGGGATAATAGTGGCAGCCCTCCGGCGTTTCAAAGGTGTCTTCCAGAAAATGCCGGTATTCGAAGCCGAAGTTCTCTTCCACAGAACGGCGGGAATAGAACCAGTCGTGGTAGGGGTGACAGTATTCGGTGCGGTAGCCCTGACGGCTGAACCAGCGGGCATAGCTTTCGGTTGCGGCGGGATAATTGTTGTAGACGGCAGATGAGCCGGTGATGAAACAGCGCTCGGTATTGCAGGTTCCGCCGGCGAAGACATTGGCGATCAGGGTGCCCGACAGGCTGTCCTGCCGGATTTCTCTGAGCGCCTTATAAGGGTCGCGGATCAGCGTGAAGGAGCCCTCCGTCTCACTGAAATCGGAGAAGGATTCCAGCATAAGGCAGATGACGTTGACCTTTTTGTCTTCGGGAATGTCGGCGCTGTCATAGCTGTTGTACAGAGCAGCGGCGTCAGCCCGGGTGTAGCCCGCCGGTTTTTCGTCCGTGATGTACCGTGTGCTGTAAAGCAAGGGAAAAAAGATCCCGCGGCTGCACCATTTGTCCCGGAGATTCCAGGTCTGGTTCATGACATAACCGTCGGCAAAGGTGATTTCGGAGGCCCGCATGGTCCGGTTGTACATGGTTACTGAGGTGAAGACCCTGAAGAAAAGAAACAGGGCGCAGGCGGCGGTGACGATAAAGCCGAGAGCACGCAGCGGAAGGCGGAGCCGGTAAGGCATCCGGCGATGGACGACGATGACGGTCAGCAGGATGACGATCATCATCACGATGACCGGTACCGGCGGCGTCAGATCCATGTTGGTCGCGGCAATGTTGAGGGCCTCGCCTATCAGCGTGAAATCAATGGCTGTCAGGGGCTCGCCCCTCAGCGCAATCTTCAGATAGTCAGCGAAGGACAGCAGTAAGGCTATGAGGCCGGTGAGGGCTGCTGCCGCATCGACCCGATTGCACAGGAAGAAGAGGCCGTATTCAACCAGAAGCACCGGCAGGAAGTTAAGCAGGAAAATAAGCGGGAAACGGAAATAGCTGAGAAAGAGCTCGGGTCCGTAGGAGGCGCCGGCCAGATACAGACTCATGACGGTCAGAACGGCGGGCCAGATAAGGGAAAACAGAAGGACTTCGGGAAGCTGATGACGGTTTCCGGCGGTTGTGTTGTGTGATAAATCGTGAAGCTGTTTTTTCATAATATCTGACTATAGCACTATCGGCTGCCGGCTACAAGTTCCGGCGTTGATACAGGGGGCAGTACAGTCGACTTCCATGCGGTTGACAATCGACAGGGAGCCTTCTATAATTTTGATATTGATAAAAATTTTTGTGCGCCGTTTGGCGAAAGGATGCTATGAACGAAAAGCTGACACATTTTGACAGTGAGGGACAGGCCCGCATGGTTGATGTCTCTCAGAAGGGAGAGACCGACCGGGAAGCTTCGGCCTGCGGGACCATCACGGTCAGCCCGGCGGTGATGCAGGCGATCCGCGAAGGTTCGGCGGCCAAGGGCGATGTGCTGGGCTGTGCCCGTATCGCCGGGATCATGGCGCTGAAGCGCACCGATGAGCTCATTCCCCTGTGCCATTCCCTGCCGCTTTCGGGCTGCAGCATCACTTTCTCGTTTCCGGAGGACGGGGTAAGTGTGAAGGCGGTCTGCACCGTGCGCACGCACGGCAGGACCGGCGTGGAGATGGAGGCGCTGACGGGTGTGTCGACGGCGCTTCTGACGATCTACGATATGTGCAAGGCCCTAGATAAGCGCATGGTAATCGGTGACATTCATCTGGTGCGCAAATCGGGCGGCAAGAGCGGCGATTTTTATTTTGACGAACACGAGAGGGCAGAATGAGAGACCAGCTGGGACGGCAGATCGATTATCTGCGGCTGTCGGTGACCGACCGCTGCAATGAGCGCTGCCTTTACTGTATGCCGCCGGAGGGCGTGCCCCTGGTCGGCCACGATGACCTGCTGAGTTTTGACGAGATCCTCACGATCGTGCGCGAGGCCGCCGATCTCGGCATCCGTTATCTGCGTCTGACGGGCGGGGAGCCTCTGCTTCGGCGCGGGATCGTGCCCCTGGTACGGGAACTGAAGGCCATTCCCGGCATCGAGGGCATCGGCCTGACGACAAACGGCCTTCTTCTGGGCGCGATGGCGAAGGAGCTGGCCGGGGCCGGCCTTAACAGCGTCAATGTCAGTCTGGATACCTGCGACAGGGAGCTGTACCGGCGCATCACGCGTACCGGAGACCTCCCGGAGGTGCTTCGCGGGATTGAGGCGGCGTTAGCGGCCGGACTTGCCGTCAAGATCGACTGTGTGGTCCTGGGGATTCCGGAGCAGCGTCTGACGGACGTGGCTGCCCTGGCCAAGGACAGGCCGATCCATGTGCGTTTTATTGAATTGATGCCGATCGGAGAAGGCCGGCGGGCTTTTTGTCCGGACGACGATCTTCTTGACAGCTGCCGCTATCTGCCGATGGCGGCGGTGCAGGAGACACTGGAGTCGCTCTGCGGACCGCTGACGCCGGTGACGGACAGTCTGGGCTTCGGTCCCGCTGTATACCGGCGCGCTGAGGGCTATGCCGGCTGCTTCGGCTTCATCGCAGCGGTCAGCCATCGCTTCTGCGATCGCTGCAACCGGGTGCGCCTGACATCCCGGGGCTTCCTGAAGACCTGTCTTCAGTATGAGGCGGGCGAAGACCTGCGGGCCGTATTAAGGGCCGGTCACGAACCGGCCGTCTGCCGACAGCGCCTGCGGGAGGCCTTTGAGAAGGCTCTCAGGGAGAAGCCGGCGGCACACCATTTTTCCGAAAATGACGTACCGGCAGGGAAGGATGAGGCTCCGGCCGATGAGACGGCCGGTATGAGTGCCATCGGCGGCTGAGAAAGGGTTTGACGATGAGATTTTATGTGATTACGTCCTCGGACAGCGGTTTCCGGGGTGAACGGGAGGATCTGAGCGGCCCCCTGATCCGCACGCTGTGCGAGGCGCAGGGCTATGTCTGGGCCGGTTACAGTCTGCTGCCCGATGACCGGGCAATGCTGGCCGAAGAAATGTGCCGTATCTGTGATGAGGGGCTGGCGGATCTCATACTGACGACGGGAGGAACCGGGTTTTCACCGCGGGATGTTATGCCGGAGGCGACGCTGGATGTCACGGAGAGAGCGGTGCCGGGGATCCCCGAGGCACTGAGGCTGAACTCCCTGAAGTATACCGACAGAGCTATGCTGTCCCGGGCCGCGGCCGGTATCCGCGGAAGGACGCTGATCGTGAATCTGCCGGGCAGTCCGAAGGCGGTCCGGGAGAATCTGACATACCTTTTTGGGCCGCTGCGCCACGGACTGGAGATCCTGACGGATAAGGCACACGATTGTGCCCGATCATAACAAGACAAGAGGCACGACAATGGGTGAGATCAAAGCGATAAATATCAGCCGCGTTCGCGGCACGCGCAAGGAAACGGTACCGCAGGTCACGCTGATCGAGGGCTACGGCCTGGAGGGAGATGCCCATGCGGGCAGCTGGCACCGCCAGGTGTCGCTTCTGTCCTATGAAGCGTTTCAGGATTTCGAAGAAAGGGGTGCCGGGGTGGTGCCCGGTGACTTCGGCGAGAACCTGTTGGTATCCGGGTTTGATTTTAAGAACCTGCCGGTGGGAACGCGTTTCCGCTCCGGTGAGGTCCTTTTGGAAATGACGCAGATCGGCAAGGAATGTCATGCCGGCTGTGATATTTTCAAGCGGATGGGTGACTGTATCATGCCCCGGGAGGGCGTCTTTGCCGTGGTGCTCCGCGGCGGTGTGCTCCGGGAGGGAGATCCGTTCGAACTGGTGACCGACTGATCGTGTCATCGCCGTTTAGACGGCATTATGAGATTTGCCGGCAGGCCGTGACAGAGAAAGCCTGCCGCTAAAAGGGGAGAGACATAGGTGACGGAAGTGCTGGTGGCGGAGTGTGAAGCTTACCGCGGCAGTCTTCTTGAGGCTGTCCGCAGGGCTCTGCCCTCTGCCCGCATACGGATACTGAATGATATTGAAGAATCAACGCTGATACGACTCAGGCCGGGTACGGCGGCCTACGCTTTCATCGGGCTGTCGCCGGGGTTCTGCTCGGCACTGGAGGCGGCGGTGCGGATACGCCGTCACTTTCCGGAGAGTCGTATCATTTTTTGTGCGGATCTGTCGGATTATGTGCTGGAGGCCTATGAGTGTCAGGCCGCCGGTTATCTGGTAAGGCCGGTGAAGGCCGGGCAGATCGCCGCACTCCTTGAAAGACTGGATAAAGGACATCTGTCGTCAAAACAGCGAATCCGCATCCAGACCTTCGGCCCTTTTGAGGTCTATGTGAACGGCCGGCGGGTGCATTTTCCCAATCGCAAGTCCCGGGAGCTTCTGGCTTATCTGGTGGACCGGCGGGGCGGTGCCGTGACGACCCGGGAGATCAGTGCCGTGCTGTGGGAGGACCGGCCTTATACGCCGGCGATGAAGAATCGGGTGCAGCGCGTGAAGGCGGAACTTCGACGGACTCTGGAGGAAGCGGGAATTGTCGGGATCCTGCAGCACCGGCGAAATCACCTGTGCCTCGATGTGTCGTGGTTTGACTGTGATTATTACAGGCTGTGCGATGGGGATGCCGCAGCCCGACGGGCCTATATCGGTGAGTACATGACCAGCTACAGCTGGGCAGAGACAACGGAGGCGGCTCTGACAGCGAAATGTCTTGACGCCGGGGCGGCGGACCGGTGACGCCAAAAGGCATCCTTTCCCCGCTAAGATGAAGGCGGAGCATGAGATCGCTTTCTCAAGAGGGGAGGACGGACATGAGGGATGGCATGGCTGTCAACAGCACAGATCTGTGCGGCATTCCCGCACTCATCGCCGCTGTTCTGATCTATGCGTCGGGCCCGGCCTGAGTATGCCTCCGACGGAAAAAGAGCCTCGCGGTGCAGAATTTTCTGTATCGCGAGGCTTCTTAATGGTTATGACCGTCGGATAGGACAGTCGTGTTTGCGGAGAGGTCAGCCGGTCATCACAGACGGGCCACACCGGAGCGTCTGGCGGCCTCGGCGACGGCGGCGGCGACAGCGGCGCCGACCCGCGGATCGAAGGCTTTCGGAATGATGTTTTCCGCGTTCAGCTCTTCGTCGCTGATCAGAGCGGCCAGGGCTTCGGCAGCGGCCATCTTCATCGCCTCATTAATATCGGAGGCGCGGACATCGAAGGTGCCGCGGAAGACACCCGGGAAGGCCAGCACGTTGTTGATCTGGTTCGGATAGTCGGAACGGCCGGTGGCGATGACGGCAGCGCCGGCGGCTTTGGCTTCCTCCGGGAAGATCTCCGGTGTCGGATTGGCACAGGCGAAAATGATGGGATCCCGGTTCATGGCGCGGACCATATCGGCGGTGACGAGGCCCGGGGCGGAGACGCCGATGAAGACATCGGCACCGACCAGCATCTCGGCCAGGGAACCGCGGCGGCCTTCCGGATTGGTGATCCCGGCCATTTCCTGCTTAATCCAGTTCATGCCTTCCGTACGGTCGCGGCAGATGGCACCGCGGCGGTCGCACATGATGATATTTTTAAAGCCGGCGGAGAGCAGGAGCTTTGTGATGGAGATGGCGGCGGCACCGGCGCCGGAGGTGACGATGCGGACATCTTCTTTTTTCTTGCCGACGACCTTCAGGGCATTCGTCAACCCGGCCAGTGTGATGATGGCGGTACCGTGCTGGTCATCATGGAAGATCGGAATATCGCATTTTTCTTTAAGCTTGCGCTCGATCTCGAAGCAGCGCGGGGCGGCGATGTCCTCCAGATTGATGCCGCCGAAGGAACCGGAGATGTTGTAGACCGTCTGAACGAACTCATCCACATCCTTGGTTTTGATACAGAGGGGGAAGGCATCCACATCCGCAAAGGATTTGAAGAGGACACATTTTCCCTCCATGACAGGCATGCCGGCTTCCGGGCCGATATCACCCAGACCCAGGACGGCGGAACCGTCGGTGATGACAGCACACAGGTTCCACCGGCGTGTCAGATCGTAGCTCTTATTGATATCTTTCTGAATCTCCAGGCAGGGCTGGGCGACACCGGGCGTATAGGCCAGTGACAGATCGTCCTTTGTCTTGACGGGGACGGTAGCGTTGACTTCGATTTTGCCCTTCCACTCGCCGTGGAGACGTAATGATTCTTCTGCGTAATTCATGATAGGTCCTCTCTTTTTGGATTCTGAAAAGGCTGTGATTGTCAGCGTTTTCATTATAGACACTGCCTTATTTGATGTCAAAAAATTGATGGAAAAAAGCGTATTTTCCTGATATGCCCATCCCCCGGTGCCGCGGTCGTGTTAGAATAGGATAAACGGATGATAAGGACAAGGAGATCAGTATGAGTCGTATCAAAATCGGAAACGGTTATGATGTGCATCGCTTGACGGAGGGTCGCCGTCTGATCCTGGGAGGTATTGAGATCCCCTGGGAGAAAGGTCTTCTGGGCCATTCGGATGCGGATGTCCTGCTGCATGCCGTGATGGACGCGATGCTCGGAGCCGCCTCCCTGGGGGATATCGGTCTTCATTTTCCGGATTCGGACCGGACCTATGAGGGGGTCGATTCCTGTGTCCTGCTGGCGCGCTGCGCCGCAATGGTGCGGGAGGCCGGCTATGAAATTGGCAATATCGATGCGGTCATCATTGCTCAGCGGCCGAAGCTGAGGCCGTATATCGAAGGTATGCGCCGCCGGATGGCGGAGGTTCTTCATATACCCTTTGACGACTGTCACGTCAAGGCGACGACAGAGGAGGGTATGGGCTTTACCGGACGCGGCGAAGGCATCGCCGTCCACGCCGTATGTCTTCTGGAAAAAGCCTGAGATACGGCTCCGGCCGGCCTGCCGTTTGCTTGACAAAACAAAGTCCCTTGCTTAGACTTGAAACCATGAGCCTGATAAAAGATATTCGGGAAGCGTATATTATTTATAAGGAAAGAGACCCGGCGATCCGGACTTACTGGGATGTGATCCTGTATCCCTGTTTCTGGGCGCTCAGGTCTTATCGGCGTGCCCATAAACTCTGGCTTCAGGGCCATTGCTTCCGGGCCCGCCGCATTTCCCAGAGGGCAGCCCGCCGTACCGGCATCGAGATTCATCCCGGGGCGACCATCGGCGAGGGCCTCTTCATCGATCACGGTACCGGTGTGGTTATCGGCGAGACGACGGTCATCGGCGATAACTGTACGCTGTACCAGGGGGTCACGCTGGGCGGTACCGGTAAGGAGACCGGCAAGCGTCATCCGACCCTGGGCAACGGTGTCATGGTCTCGGCCGGCGCGAAGCTCCTCGGGTCCTTCAGTGTCGGCGACAACGCCAAGATCGGTGCCGGTTCCGTCGTGCTCAAGGCGGTGCCCGACAACTGTACGGTCGTCGGCGTGCCGGGACGTGTGGTGCGTATGAAGAACAGCCCGATCCCGCTGGCGAATCTTGATCAGACCCATCTTCCCGATCCGATCCTGGAAGACATGAAGACGCTGAAAAATGCCAACAACGAGCTTATCAACCGGCTGCTGGCCCTGGAGGACGAGGTGCGTATTCTGAGCCGCGAACAGAGCGGACGGGAAATACCCCGCAGGCCCCTGGAACAGGCCGCGCCCGAGCCGGACCGCGATTATGTGGAAGTGGATGAGTGCGTGTTTGCCGATTATATCTGATCAATCTGAATGAGGTAGGAGACAGTTATGAAGATTTTCAATACTCTCAGCATGAGAAAAGAAGAATTTGTACCGATCGAGCCGGGGAAGATCCGTATGTATGTCTGCGGACCGACGGTCTATAATCTGATCCATATCGGCAATGCCCGTCCGATGATCGTCTTTGATACGGCCCGGCGCTATTTCGAGCACAAGGGCTATGAGGTCAATTACGTGTCCAATTTCACGGATGTGGATGACAAGATCATCAAGGCTGCCATCGAAGAGGGTGTCAGCGCCGATGTCATTTCGCAGCGCTACATTGAAGAATGCAAGAAGGATATGGCGGCGATGAATGTGCGCCCGGCGACGACCCACCCGCTGGCCACCCGGGAGATTGACGGTATGATCGAGATGATCTCGACCCTGATCGACAAGGGTTACGCCTATGAAAAGAACGGCACGGTGTATTTCCGTACCCGCCGCTTCAGCGAGTACGGCAAGCTGTCCCACAAGAACCTTGATGATCTGCGCAGCGGTTTCCGTGATCTGAAGGTTTCCGGTGAGGATGAGAAGGAGGACAATCTCGACTTTGTTCTGTGGAAGCCGAAGAAGGAGGGGGAACCCTCCTGGCAGTCACCGTGGAGCGATGGCCGTCCGGGCTGGCATATCGAATGCTCGGTCATGTCCAAGCGTTATCTCGGCGATTCTATTGATATCCACGCCGGCGGTGAGGATCTTGTCTTCCCGCATCATGAAAATGAGATTGCTCAGTCCGAATGCTGCAACGGGTCGATTTTTGCCCGCTACTGGATGCACAATGCCTTCCTGAATATCAACGGCATCAAGATGAGCAAGTCCCTGGGAAATTTCTTTACTGTCAGAGACATTGCCGCGAAATACGATCTGCAGGTCCTGCGTCTTCTGATGCTGAGCGCGCATTACCGCACCCCGCTGAATTTCACGCAGGAGCTGATGGAGGCCTCCAAGAGCGCCCTGGAGCGCATCACCAACTGCGCCTCCCGTCTGAAGGATATCGCGGCTGCCGGCCGCCCCGGCGAGATGACGGAGGAGGAAAAGGCCGGTCTGGAGAAGGCCCGCGCCTATGCCGTTTCCTTCGACGAGCATATGGATGATGACATCAACACGGCCGACGCCCTGTCCGATATCTATAATCTGGTCAAATACGCCAACATCAACGTGCCGGACGATGCCGGTGCCGCTTTCGCCGGCGCCGTTCACGATGAACTTGCCGGGCTGTGCGACATTCTCGGCATCTTCGCGGATGTGAAGGAGGAGAGCCTTGATGAACAGGTCGAGGCGATGATTGCCGAACGACAGGCCGCCAGAAAGGCCCGCGATTTCGCGAAGGCCGATGCTATCCGCGACCAGCTGGCCGCCATGGGCATCGAACTGATGGATACCAAGGAAGGCGTCAAGTGGAAAAAGAAGTCGTAAAAGCCTATTCGCCGCTGGTGCTGGCCTACATGGGTGACGCCGTCTGCGAACAGATCATCAGGGAGAAGCTGGTCACCCGGGATCACAGCCGTCCCGCCGCCCTTAACAGGCGCTGCGCGCGTATCGTCTGTGCCGCCGGTCAGGCCCGCCTGATGGCGGCTATCCTTGAGGAACTGACAGAGGAAGAGGAGGCGGTGTACCGCCGCGGCCGCAACGCCCATTCACCGACGATGGCGAAAAACCAGTCGGTTCACGATTACCGGATAGCCACGGGGTTTGAAGCCCTCTGCGGCTATCTTCATCTGTCCGGAAGCCGGGAACGCCTGATCGCTCTGATCGATAAGGGGCTGGCCGCCGTGGAGCCGGATCTTTTGAAGATGTCTGATACGGAGAATGCTGATGTCCATATCTGAAGAAAACGATAATTACAGCCTGAAGATCGAAGGGCGCAACGAGGTGCTGGAGGCCTTTCGGGCCGGCCGCTCCGTTGACCGCCTCTTTGTCCAGGAGAAACTGAATGACGGACCGATCCGCACCATTGTGAAGAAGGCGAAGGAGGCCGGGACGGTCATCGTCTATGCGGGCCGGGATAAGCTGGACAGCCTGTCCGAAACCGGCCGTCACCAGGGGGTCATCGCCCTGGCGGCCGCCGCGGATTACGCGACGATGGAGGAAGTCCTGGCAGCGGCTTCCGCGAAGGGCGAAGCGCCCTTCGTCATTTTCCTCGACGGGATTGAGGATCCCCACAATCTCGGCGCCATTATCCGTACCGCCGAGGTGGCCGGCGCCCATGGTGTCGTGATTCCGAAACGTCATGCCTCCGGGCTGACGGCTACGGTGATGCGTACCTCCGCCGGCGCGCTGAATCATCTGCCGGTGGTCCGCGTGACGAATATGGCCAAGACCATTGAGGAACTGAAGGCCAGAGGCATGTGGTTCGTCTGTGCCGATATGGACGGCACGGTGATGTATGATCTGGATCTCACCGGAGCCATCGGTGTGGTCGTCGGCAGCGAGGGCAGCGGCGTCAGCCGTCTTGTCCGTGAAAAATGCGATTATGTGGCATCGGTGCCGATGGCCGGGCAGGTCAGCTCTCTGAATGCGTCGGTGGCCGCCGGCGTGCTGATCTACGAGATCGTGCGTCAGAGGCTCGGCCGATGACGGCGGAAAAGGTTCTGGACAGTCTGACGGATGAAGACCTGGCGGCCTTGTCGGCACAGGGACAGCCGGAGGCAGCCGACTGCCTGATGCAGCGTTATAAGGGCTATGTGAGATCCTTATCCCATGCCCGTTATCTGATCGGCGGTGATACGGATGATCTGATCCAGGAGGGGATGATCGGCCTGATGAAGGCCATCCGGGACTACCGGCCGGACAAGGGTGCCGCCTTCAGGACCTTTGCCACGTTGTGCATCGTCCGCCAGCAGGCCAATGCCATCGAGACAGCGGCCGGGGTGCACAACGAGCCCCTCAATCAGTCGGTCCAGCTGACCGATGAGGAGTGGGAGCGGGCCTTTATCTATATGCGTTCCTCCCCGGAGGATATCGTGCTGGGACAGGAGGCCTCGGATGAGCTGAGGGACCGCATCAGCCACATTCTGAGCGATTTCGAGAATCAGGTGCTGGGGCTGTATCTTCAGGACCGGAATTACCGCGAGATCGCCCGGGAACTGGGACGGACGCCCAAGACTGTCGACAATGCCATCCAGAGGATCAAGAAGAAGGTAAGAGCCTGCTTCGAGACCTGACAGGAGACAGCCGGAAAAAGATAAAATCGGACCATCACAGGGTCGTCACGGACATTTACAGATCCGCGGCGGCCCTTTTATAATAGCGGCACGTTCAGAAAAGGAGGTGCCCTATGAGTGTGGCAAGACGCGTGGTTCAGTATACGACAGACGGTGAGAGAGTGGCGGTATTCGCCAGTGTCCGGGAGGCTCAGGAGGCTTACGGCATCACGCACATTTCGAGTGTCTGCCGCCGGAGACGACGAACCGACGGCGGTTATGTCTGGGTTTATGAGGACGAAGACAAGGAGACGGTAGACGGAAAGGATCGGTAGGACGAAAAAGGGCTTTCCCTTTTCGTCAGGCATGGTACAATAAGACAATCAATGGAAAGAAAGAGGACAGTACTATGTCTGTATTACCGGAAAATATCAATATCGAAACAAAATGCGTTCAGAGCGGCTATCGTCCCGGCAACGGAGAACCCCGTGAGGTGCCTATTTATCAAAGCACGACTTTCAAATATGACACCAGTGCCGATATGGGCAAGCTGTTTGATCTGGAGGCCAGCGGCTATTTCTACAGCCGCCTGCAGAATCCGACCTGCGACATTGTGGCGGCGAAGATCGCCGAGCTGGAAGGCGGCACGGCAGCGATGCTGACGGGCTCCGGCCAGGCAGCGACCTTCTTTGCGCTGTTTAATCTGTGCTCCGCCGGCGATCATATCGTCTCGTCTTCCACGATCTACGGCGGCAGCTACAACCTGATTGCGGTAACCATGAAGCGGATGGGCATCGAAGCGACCTTTGTGAGCCCCGACTGCACCGACGAAGAACTCAACGCGGCCTTCCGTCCCAATACCAAAGCGGTGTTCGGCGAGACCATTGCCAATCCGGCCCTGACGGTACTGGATATCGAGCGCTGGGCTGCAGCGGCTCATGACCACGGCGTGCCGCTGGTCATCGACAACACCTTTGCGACACCGGTCAACTGCCGGCCCATCGCCTGGGGCGCTGATATCGTGACCCACTCCACGACCAAATACATGGACGGTCATGCGTCGGCTGTCGGCGGCTGCATCGTTGACGGCGGTCATTTTGACTGGATGGCTCATGCGGATAAGTATCCCGGTCTGACACAGCCGGATGACAGCTATCACGGCGTGACGTATGCCGAGCGCTTCGGCAATGCCGGCGCCTTCATCACCAAGGCGACGGTTCAGCTGATGCGCGACCTGGGCTCCGTCCAGAGCCCGCAGAGCGCCTACTACCTGAATATCGGTCTGGAGAGCCTCCATGTCCGTATGGAACGCCACTGCAGCACGGCGCTGGCCCTGGCGGAATTCCTGTCCCGCCATCCTCAGGTGGAGAGCGTCAGCTATCCGTCCCTGCCGGGTGATCCGTATTATGAGAGAGCCGCGAAGTACCTGCCGAAGGGCAGCTGCGGCGTCGTGTCCTTCTGCGTGAAGGGCGGCAAGCCGGCGGCGGAGGCCTTCATGAAGGAACTGAAGATCTTCGCCATCGAGACGCATGTGGCGGATGCCCGTTCCTGCTGCCTGCATCCGGCCAGCTCCACCCATCGTCAGATGAACGAAGCAGAGCTGAAGGCCTGCGGCATTTCGGGCAGCCTGGTCCGCATGTCCTGCGGTCTGGAAAGTGCCGAAGATCTGATTGCCGATGTCGAAAAGGCTTTGGCTGCCGCCAGATAATAAGCTATAATGAAACGGCCGGATAGGGGAGCTATCCGGCCGTTTCTGGGGAGTATAAATAATTAATAAGGGGTTATTAATTTGTAAAAAAAATTACTGAAGGGTAAATTCTTTTTACAAGATAACAGTATAATGACTCTGCTCCTAAAATGCAATACAAAAATTAAATAATTGTTAACTAAGTTATAAAAACATTACAAATGTTTAAATCAGCGGCTTGCCGCAAAGAGAAAGAGAAGGTTTTCTATGGAAAAAAAGCTGACCCTGATCGCACCCTGCCATTTCGGTCTGGAATCCGTCCTGAAGCGCGAGATCCAGGATCTCGGCTATGCGATCGTCCGCGTGGAGGACGGCCGTGTCCTGTTCGAGGGCGGCCCTGAGGCGCCTGCCCGGGCGAATGTCTTTCTGAGGACGGCAGAGCGTGTGATGATCCTGGCCGGTGAATTCGACGCTGTCACCTATGACGAATTGTATGAAGGCACGCGCCGTATTCCCTGGGAGGCGTATATCCCGGTCAACGGCCGTTTCTGGGTGAAGAAGGCCTCCTCCGTCAAGAGCGCGCTGTTTTCCCCCTCCGATATCCAGTCGATCATGAAAAAGGCGATGGTTGACCGCCTGAAGATGCGCTATAACGTCTCCTGGTTTGATGAGGACGGGCCGGCCTATCCGGTCCGTGTCGCCATTCGCCATGATCGCGTGACCGTGGGTCTTGATACTTCCGGCGCTTCCCTGCATAAGCGCGGCTACCGCGTCAGTCCGGTCATCGCGCCGGTCTCCGAGACACTGGCCGCTTCCCTCATCGATCTGACACCCTGGCACGGCGACAGGATCCTGGTGGATCCTTTCTGCGGCTCCGGCACCTTCCCCATCGAGGCAGCCATGAAAGCGGCCCGCATCGCGCCGGGCATGAAGCGCGCCTTCGACGCGGAATCCTGGCAGGGGACGCTGCCGAAGCGCTTCTGGAAGGAAGCCCGTGAGGAGGCGGCTGACCGGGTGATCCCTGGTCTCGAGACCGATATTCAGGGGTATGATATTGATCCCCGGGCGATCAGAGCCTGCCGTGACAATGCCCGGGCTGCCGGTGTGGATTCGATGATCCATTTCCAGGTCAGAGACGTGCAGGCCCTGAGCCATCCGAAAAAGTACGGCTTCATCATCACCAATCCGCCCTACGGCGAACGTATCGAGGACAGAGAGACGGTGCCGGCACTGTACAGGGCCCTTGGCCGGGCCTACGCCGGTCTGGACAGCTGGTCTCTTTATGTCATCAGCTCCTATCCGCATGTGGAGCAGGATATCGGGCGCAGAGCCGACAGGAACCGCAAGCTCTACAACGGCATGCTGAAAACCTATTTTTATCAGTTCCAGGGGCCGAAGCCGCCCCGCCGCCGCGACGACAGGCCGCTGACGGAGACTGAGAGACAACGGGACAGAGACGGGGCAGGGCAGCGTCACACAGCCCGTGACGGAAAGGGTGGAGAAAAATGACAACATTGGTAATGGCCACCGGCAACAGCCATAAGCTGAGGGAGATCCGTGAGATACTCAAAGGCACGGATTTCGACGTGGTGCCGATGAAGGCGGTGCTTGAGGATACGTCGGTCGTGGAGGACGGTACGACTTTTATGGAAAATGCGCTGAAGAAGGCACGGACCATCGCCGCGCGCTGCGGCTGTCCCACGCTGTCCGACGATTCGGGTCTGGTGATCGATGCCCTGGGCGGTGAACCGGGGATCTATTCTGCCCGCTATATGGGAGAGGACACGCCTTATCCGATCAAGAATCAGGCCCTGCTTGACCGTCTGAAAGACGTGCCGGCAGAGGAGAGGACAGCCCGTTTTGTCTGCGCCATGGCCTGCGTCTTTCCTGACGGACGGGAACTGACTGTCGAGGAAACTTTTGAGGGCCGCATCGCCGATGAGATCGCGGGCATCAACGGTTTCGGCTATGATCCGATCTTTTATGTGCCGGAGAGACAGTGCACTTCGGCAGAGCTGTCGGAGGAAGAGAAGAATGCCGTCAGCCATCGCGGCAAGGCACTCAGACATATGAAGGAGCTTCTGACAGCCTTATGAGAATTGTGATCATCAGTGACACCCACGGCAGTCTGGAGAATCTGAGAACGGTCCTGGCCGAAGCCGGGCCCTTCGATTATCTGATCCACTGCGGTGATGTGGAGGGTCAGGAGGAGGAAATCCGGCAAATGGCCCGCTGCCGCTGCACCTTTGTCCGCGGCAACAACGATTACGCTTCGGACCTGCCGGATTTTGACTGCGTGACCCTCGGAGAACTGCGCCTTCTGGTGACACACGGCCACCGGGCCGGGATCGCCTACAGCGTGGCTAAAGCCAGACAGGCGGCCCGGGAGGCCGGCTGCCGCGCTGTGCTCTACGGTCATACGCACCTGCCTCTGATCGATACGTCAGTACCGGATACCGTTGTGATCAATCCCGGATCATTGACCTACCCGCGTCAGAACGGCCGGAAACCGAGTTATGCCGTGATGGAGGATGACAGGATGGGGCGCTGGCATTACCGGCTGGCCTATCTGGACAAGCCGGTCCGCGGCTTCTGCTTCTGAAGGCGGCAGCGCAGCCTTACCACGCCCATTGACAAAACGCCGAAGAGGGTGGGATAATGGTAAAACCTATTAAATAAGTAGGAATATAAAGAGCGGGCATGTGACGTGGATGCCGGGGCAACTGAACAAGAGCGCCATGGCTGCCATAAGATCGCTCTGGGTCATCACTATGATGATGTGATTGAAACGATACTGATGGGAATGCTGTACGACGGGCAAATCCAGACAATGATGCCGAAGCTGCGCAGCACACATTTTGAAGGCATGGAACTGATCCGACCGCTTTATCTGATACGGGAAAACGATATCTGCGCCTGGCGGGATTATCATAACCTGCATTTCCTGCAGTGTGCCTGTCATTTTACAGACACCTGCACCACCTGCCATACCGATGGCACCACATCTTCCAAGCGGTTGGAGACAAAACAGCTGATCGCCGCCCTGAAAAAAGTCAATCCTTATGTTGAGGCCAATATTTTCAAAAGCCTCGGCAATGTCAATCTGGATACGGTAATCAGCTATAAAAAGAACGGCGTCAGGCACAGTTTTCTGGAAGACTATTGAAGGACGGAGATTGGAAGAAGACATGTTGAATCAGTTTTCAAGAACACAGCTGCTTCTGGGACAGGAAGGCATGGCGCGGCTCTCCAAAAAAAGGGTGGCGGTCTTTGGTATCGGAGGTGTCGGCGGTTACGTATGCGAAGCCCTTGTGCGCAGCGGGATCGGCGCCTTTGACCTCATCGATGATGACAAGGTATGTCTGACAAATCTGAACCGTCAGATCATAGCGACGAGAAAAACTGTGGGGCAATACAAAGTCGAAGTGATGCGTGACAGGATGCTGGAGATCAATCCCGATGCGAAAATTGACATCCATAAATGCTTTTTCCTGCCGGAAAATGCGGATATGTTTCCGTTTCATGAGTATGATTATGTCGTGGATGCCGTTGATACGGTTACGGCCAAAATCGAATTGATCCTGCGTTCACAGAAGGCACAGGTACCGGTCATCAGTGCCATGGGAGCCGGCAATAAGCTGGATGCGGGGCGCCTGAAAATTGCCGACATCTATGAGACGAGGGTTTGTCCTCTGGCCCGTGTCATGAGGCGGGAATTGAAAAAGAGACATGTGAAAAGCCTGAAGGTGGTTTATTCAGACGAACAGCCGATCCGCCCTTCAGAGGATATGTCCATCAGCTGCCGCACCCATTGTATCTGCCCGCCGGGGGCCCAGCATAAGTGTACCGAGCGGAGGGACATACCGGGAAGCACGGCGTTCGTCCCGGCAGCAGCGGGACTTCTGATGGCGGGAGAAATTGTTAAAGATCTGAGCGGGATGACGTCGTGCCGCGGTTAATCATAGAGAGGTGGTCATAGGCTTGGAAAATACGGATGCGTTATTGTTGGACCAATACCGTGAACTGACAGCTTATCTTTCGCGTATGGGGAGCGTTGTTGTGGCTTTTTCGGGCGGCGTGGACTCGGCCTTTTTGCTGTATGCGGCCAAGGAGGCGCTTGGTGACAGCGTGCTTGCCGTTACAGCCTCATCCTGTTCCTTCCCGGCCAGGGAACTGAACGAGGCGAGAGCTTTCTGCAGGGAGCATGGCATCCGCCATGAGGTGGTTTTGTCAGAAGAACTGGAAATAGAAGGGTTTTCACATAACCCGAAAAACCGATGCTATCTGTGCAAGCGTGAATTGTTTGAAAAAATCAGACGGATAGCCGGGAGAGAGGGCATGCAGGAAATCGTGGAAGGCTCCAATCTGGATGATAACGGAGACTACCGTCCGGGACTGATGGCTGTGGCAGAGCTTGGCGTGAAAAGTCCGCTGAGGGAGCTCGGGTTTTCCAAGGAGCAGATTCGCCTTCTCTCGAGATATCTGGGCCTTCCGACCTGGAACAAGCCGTCTTTCGCCTGTCTTTCCAGCCGGTTTCCTTACGGTGAAGAGATTAATGAGAAGAAACTCCATATGGTGGACAAGGCGGAGCAGCTGCTTCTGGATCTTGGCTTCCATCAGCTCCGGGTCAGGCTTCATGATTCTATCGCAAGGATTGAACTGATGCCTTCGGAATTCGGTAAGTTTATGGAAGAACAGATAAGGCTTCAGGTGTATCGGGAATTTAAGAAAATCGGCTTTTCCTATGTGACGCTCGATGTTCTCGGATACCGGACAGGCAGCATGAACGAAACGCTCACGGAGAAGGAGAAAGCTGCCGTAAAAAGCGAAGTCTGAGAAGGCCGGCGGCAAGCCGTCTGAGAAAAGGCGCGTATCGATTTTTGTTGACAAAGCCCTGACGTGTATACTATAATCTGTTGTGCACGATTTGGGGAACAGGTCGGGCACACCTTTTTTACGGGGTGTGGCTCAGTTTGGCTAGAGCGCCTGGTTTGGGACCAGGAAGTCGCAGGTTCGAATCCTGTCACCCCGATTCCCAATGCAGGTGTGGTTCAATGGTAGAACACTAGCCTTCCAAGCTGGATACGTGGGTTCGATTCCCATCACCTGCTTTACTGTCAGGAAAAGGCTGTCTTTTTTCTTGACAGGAAAAACCAATATGTGCTAATATGGACAAGCTGTTTCAAGTAACAACAGTATGTGTCTGTAGCTCAGTTGGATAGAGCAACGGCCTTCTAAGCCGTGGGTCGGGGGTTCGAATCCCTCCAGGCACGGTTATATGGTGGGAGTAGCGTAGTTGGTTAACGCGCCAGATTGTGGCTCTGGAGAGCGAGGGTTCGAGTCCCTTCTTCCACCTTTACGGCATCAAAGCGCGGTATCTCTGAACGATGGGCTATCGCCAAGGGGTAAGGCACAGCACTTTGACTGCTGTATTCGATGGTTCGAATCCATCTAGCCCAGTTTTAACAACATACGGAGCATTAGCTCAGGTGGTAGAGCACTTGACTTTTAATCAAGTTGTCCGGGGTTCGAGTCCCCGATGCTTCACGAAGATCCGGAACCGGCTGGTTTCCGGATTTTTTTGTATAAACATAACAGGAGAATACCATGGAGGATTCGGTTAAGTACCATATTACCTGGGATCGCCGCCGTGAGTTTGATACGGGACGGTCATCGCAAAAACCGGGAGACAGGCTGCCGGCTTCTATTCGGAAGAGGGCCTTCG
>JAQXFO010000028.1 GCA_029005135.1 Lachnospiraceae bacterium | reverse complement strand
CGCCCCTCCCTTATTGTAAGCGCTTTCACACTGTGTCGAGAGCACCCTTTCAGATGTTCCCCTCAAGTATAATATTGTGAAAAAAATATGTCAACCGCCCTTTTTGCATTTGATATTTTGCACATTTTTTTGAAATAAATTTCGTAAGATATTCCGATTGCGTTTTTTAAGTAAGCCCTTACAGTGCCGAAAATGCACGGTCTTTTGGCATTTCTCACCTTTTTTTGCGGCAAAAAAAGCAGTTTCCCCAATAAGGAAGCTGCTTTTTTGTTATTTGTCACGAAGTTATCGAAAACCAATCCGGGCTGAGCCGGCACTGTCTTCAGAAGCGGCCGTCGTTTTTGCCGATATAGAGGCCCGCTGCCTCATCGCGTCGCCAGCTGTCGGACAGAGTAAAGCCGCCGGCCGTGCGTTCCGCACCGGCCGCGGCCGCTTCGACGGCCTCATAACTTGTCAGCAGGCTGGTCGTATCCGCCGACTGAATGCACAGGGAAGCGGCGGTCGAACCGATCTGCAGAGCCTTTTCCGGAGACTCGCCCCTGAGGGCCGCGGCCAGGAAGCCGGCAATGCAGGTATCCCCGGCACCGGTGGTGGACACAATCTTCGGCACCTTATTCGGGAAGATCCAGAGTTCACGGCCGTACCAATTCTCAGGCAGATCGCTGAAAGCGCGTCCCGCACCGGCGAAAGCCGCCCGGTCCGCTGTTCTCAGGTAAGCGCCGCGGGAGCCCAGCTTTATAAAGACGATCTTCGTACCCATGCTGAGGAACTCTTCCGCCACGCGGCGGACACTGTCCTCTGTCAGCAGGTCAATCATATCGCCGCCGGCCGCCTGCTGCCATTTTTCAATATAATCCTCGCGATCCAGCATGAAGAGACACTCCTCATAGCTCGGAACAAAGGCATCGACATAGGGCAGGACTTTTTTCAGGATCGGACGCCAGTTGATCTTGCCGTGTTCGCCGTCGGGACGGGGAAGAGCCGTATCCATGGAGGTGGAGGCCCCCGTTGCTTTGACAGTACTCATCAGCTGCAGCAGGCCGGCACCTTCATCGGCGTACATGCCCTTCATGGTGACAGGGTAGCCAAAGTGGAAGAGATCCGCATCCTTGATACCGTCGGCATCGACCCCGCTGTAGGTCTGGGAAGCGCCCTTCATGAAGAGCGTGATCTTGTCGAGGCCCTTCGGGGTCACAGCGATGGAGGTAGTGGTCGGCACCCCGTCCATCTCGATCAGATGATAGGGAGCCCCGGCACCACTGATGAGGCTTTTGATGGCTTCACCCTGCGTGTCGCGGCCGACCTTGCCGGACAGCACAGTGTTGACGCCCAGCTTGTGAAGAGCCAGACCCGTGTTGCCGACGCTGCCGCCCATGTAAAAGGAGATCTGGTTCAGCTCAGTCACCTTGCCCTGGACGAAAATATCCGTGATCGGCAGGATTTCCTCAGACCTGAGGCTCAGCGTAATATCAAGGACAAGGGCGCCCATGGAATAGCACTTTTTCATCTTATTCTCCCTTGACCGTATTCTTGATGTCGCCCTGAAGGGTATCAAACCGGTAGGGCATCTTGAAATCGGCGGCGCGGCCGCAGCAGCCGGCCAGATTCATCCAGTGCATCAGGAGCTTCTTGCAGCCCTGCTCGGCAGCCTGGATGCATTCCAGGTAGCCGGCGCCGGCATTGCTCTTTTCGGTGAAGGCGATGCGGCTGGCTTCCTGAAGATCGGTGGCCAGGTTGATCTTGTTGATACCGGCTTCGACAGCCTTCAGGATATTCTCGTCGCCGGAGCCGGAACCGCCGTGAAGGGCGATGGGCATATTGTTTGTGGCAGCCTTGATCTCGCGGAGCAGGTCGAAGTTGATCTTCGGAACGAAGCCCTTCGGGTATTTGCCGTGGGCGGTACCGATGGCGACAGCCAGACAGTCAACACCGGTCTCCCTGGCAAAGCGGGCGGCGTCCTCCGGCCGCGTGAACAGAGAGTCGTCCTGACCGTCATTATTAGCCGCCTGACCCACATGGCCCAGCTCGCCTTCGACACCGACCCCCAGCGGGTGGCACAGGTCGACAACGCGCTTCGTATAAGCAATATTCTCTTCCATCGGCAGTGTGGAGGTATCGATCATCACCGAGCTGTAGCGGTTATACAGAACTCTGGCGACATTGTTGATGTCCTTGCCGTGATCCAGGCACAGGGCAATCGGGGAGCTGGTGCCCTCCGCCAGTGTGCGGATCATCGGCGCCATCAGTTCCGGTGTGGCATGGTTGGCCATAGCGCCCGGGCCAATGATGATGATGAGCGGTGAACCGGTTTCGTCGGCTGCGGAAATGATGCCGCGGGCCATTTCCATGTTCAGAGCGTTGGCCGCAATGACAGCGTAATGGTTTTCGGCGGCATGGCGAAGAATGTGAGCCATTGATACATACATAATAGTTTCCTCCAAGTGGTATTTTGATTGGTTTATCTTATACCCTTCCCGTCGTTTCAGGCGGAAGCCGGACTATAACATAGGAATTCAGGACTGACGGTGAGCCATCAGGAAATCCAGCGTGACGCGATTGTAGTCATCGAGGTATTCCCATTCGTGGACATGACCGCCGTTTTCGCAGACATACAGCTGACTTCCGCTGATTCTGTCATGCATGAGTTCTGTCACCGTCATATTGGCAAAAAGATCGCAGCGGCCGGCCGCGATCAGCGTCGGCGCCTTGATGAGCCCCAGACGATCCGCCGCCTCGTGACCGAGGCAGGCCTGGCACTGCGCCTTGTAGGCAAAAGCCGGCATCGGATACGGATAAGCCGCATCCTCCGCTGCCATTTCGGCCAGAAACTCCGGCCGTTCGTTTTGTGTCTTCTGTGAAAATGTCATCCATTGATTCAGACGTTTCAGCGCCTTTTTATCAAGGATCTCGTTGTTATCTCTCAGGAAGGCGATCGCCGCCCGGAAGGTTTCGGTCACTGTACAGAAGGTACTGGTCAGAATGAGAGACCGCACGCGTTCCGGATGGCGGATCGCGATCTCCTGCGCGATGGCGCCGCCCATGGAAATGCCGTTGACATGCGCGCTGTCAATACCGAGAGCGTCCATCACCCCGACAGTCTCCTCCGCCATATCCCTGACGGAATAAGCGGCCGCCTTCGGCTTGTCCGACCGCCCCGCGCCGCGATTGTCAATCAGAATGCAGCGGAAATGCTTCTTATAAACCTCGACGTTGCGGGACCATTTATCCCCCGGGGCCCCCAGGCCCATGATCAGCAGCAGCGGTTCGCCTTCACCGATCTCCTGGGTAAACAGTGTCACATCGCCGACAGTCACATAGCGTTCGATCGCGCCTTCCATCAGTCTCTTTCCTTTCTCGGCGGCCAGCCCTTATAGATGAACATCTTGCGGCTGTCACAGGGCGGCAGCGCACGGCGCATCGTGTCGATGACCGGCTCGTAAGTCAGATCAGTGATCGGCAGGTCGATACGGACGTTGCGCAGGGCTGACAGGCACATGCCCTCCAGGATCTCATAGCCGTGGTAGGCTGCCTCGATATGGCAGCTGTGGACTTTTTCGTCATCATCCAGCCAGTCGGCCAGCTCGGTATAGTAAGGGGTCTGGATCGGCACCTGCTGATGGTTGCGCCAGCCCGGATCCTTGCCCTCGATGAGGCGGCCGTTGGTCGCCTTCGTGCAGGCCCCCCAGAAGCCGTCGGTCTCGGCCCAGACATAGCCCTCGGTGCCGTAGACCGTCAGGCGGTTGTCGCTGGAGCCGTATTCCGGCGGATTGTGGGCCTCGGCCAGATAACCGCATTCCACATAGCCGTGGACGCCGTTTTCCATCTCAACGGTGCCCAGCAGGTAATCCGGTGCCGGATGATCGTCATCCAGACAGATCGGGCCATGGATATGGCCGCAGACCCATTTGGCCTTATGACCGCCGTTGGCCCAGAGCATGTAGTCCACATAATGAGTGCCCAGCTGGGAGAACCAGGCCTGAGTCTCCACATGAATCTTGGTGATCCGGCCGATCTCCCCGGCGTCGATGCGCTTTTTGAGGGCCTGCATCTGGGACAGGTATTTCTGCTGGTGGCAGACCACAGCCTTGATGCCGTTCTCCCGGCAGATCTGCACCATTCTGCCGGCTTCGATCAGATCCTCGGCCACCGGCTTTTCAAGGGAGATTGCCTTAACGCCGTATTTGGCTCCCAGCTCGATCATACTGAGACGCAGATTCGGATACGTCACGAAGACAAAGACCTCCGGCCGGGTCTCAGCAAGCATTTTTTCAACATCGGTATACTGAGGCACGTCGGCCAGGCCGTTATCGGCGGCCACCTGTGCCATTTTTTCCTCATCAATATCGCAGAGGCCGACCACCTGAAAGCGGGTCGGATTTTCAAGAATGCCATGGAGATGGATCTTGCCGCGAATGCCCAGACCCATGATGGCTGTTCTGTACTGCTTCATAAGCTTCAGCCCTTCCTGTCCCGCTTAATCGCGGAACCTCTGCATATAAGCACCGTCAGCCAGCACCACCGCATCGGAATCCTCCGCCGCCTTCGGCGATTCATCCTCCACCATGATCCAGCCGCCGTACTGCGTTTCCTTCAGATACGAAACGACTGCCGGATAGTCTATCCGGCCTTCGCCCATGACCGCCCATTCGTTCTGACCCAGCCGGTCTTTGAAATGCACATGACGGATGAGATCCCGTCCCGTCTTCAGCATCGCGAGAGCGTCCATGCCGCCGTTGACAATATGACCGATATCCGGCACCCAGCCGACAGCGGTTTTTGACAGCATATCAAACATCACCTCATAATCAGCGTGCGTCCGGAACAGCGAGTTGACAGAGGAATTCGGATGGTAGGCCGTCACAATCCCCTGCTCGCCGGCGCGGTTAGCCACCGAGGCCATGCAGCTGATGACCTGACGGCGGCGCAGAGCCAGCGCCTCGGGATCATCGCTTCTGTCCCCCGGCACCGCATGATGGGACACCATCAGACGGGCCTTGGGAAACACGCTGAGGAAATCCAGCGCCTTCTCCGTCATCGCGCGTTCGTCTTCCGTTTCGGTCATGTGCTTCCAATCCTGATGAAGGACCAGGGCCGCCAGGGAAATGCCGGCGTCATCAAAGACCGCCTTTGCCCTGAGCGGATCATTAAAATAGTCCCCCAACATACAAATCTCTGATTCGAGACCCTCGTAGCCGGCCTTTGCCGCCACACTGACGATATGGGGAAGGTCACCGGCAAAACGCGCCTGGTTCATCTTCCAGGTATAGGTCTGACATCCGTAGTAGATCCTGCTCATTTTCCTCTTCCTCATCCCCGACGCGGTTTCACGCGTCTCTCTTCGATAAAAAAGGCGGTGTCCTCTGCCTGTGCAAGGGACACCGTCTTCTCACTTTGTTTTCATCGAATTACAGAAGCTCTTTGACCTTGCTGATAGTATTCTCAACTGTCAGACCATACTTCTCGAAGAGCACGCTGGCGTCAGCTGACTGACCGAAGACATCTTCTACGCCGACAAAGCGCATCGGAACCGGGCAGACCTCGCTGAGGCAGGCCGCAACGGCAGAGCCCAGGCCGCCGACGATGATACCTTCCTCCAGAACAACGACCTTGCCGGTCTTCTTAGCAGACTCGATAACGATATCCTTGTCAAGCGGCTTGACCGTGCCGAGGTTGATCACTTCGGCGCTGATGCCTTCCTTGGCCAGCTCTTCAGCGGACTTCATGGCGATCTCAAGCATGGAGCCTGTGGCAACCAGAGTCACATCGGAGCCTTCGGAGATCTTGACACCCTTGCCGATCTCGAACTTATAATCATCATCCAGCACAACCGGAACCGGGTTGCGGCCGAGACGGATGTAGACCGGACCTTCATAATCGATAGCGGCTTTAACAGCAGCTCTCATTTCAACAGCATCGCACGGATTGATGACGACCATGCCCGGAATAGCGGACATAAGAGCCAGATCCTCGATAGCCTGATGTGTGGCGCCGTCCTTGCCTACGCCCAGACCGCCGTGGCTGCCGCAGATTTTGACGTTCAGATGCGGATAAGCGATGGAGTTACGGATCTGTTCATAGCCGCGGCCCGCTGTGAAGATAGCGAAAGAGCAGGCAAACGGAATACGGCCTGTTGTGGAAAGACCGGCAGCGACGTCGATCATGTTGGCCTCGGCGATACCGCCGTTGAAGAAGCGTTCCGGACAGGCATCCAGGAAACGGCTGCTCATTGTGGCATGTGCCAGGTCAGCGTCAAGAACGACAACGCGTTCGTCATCTTTACCATATTCAACAATTCCCTGACTGAAACCATCTCTGGTTGCGATAACATCACCCTTCATGTCTTATTCCCCCAATTCTTTCAGAGCCTGAGCAACCTGTTCCTCTGACGGAGCCTTACCATGCCAGCCGACCTGGTTCTCCATGAAAGAAACACCTTTGCCTTTAACAGTGTTCATAATGATGACGGACGGTTTGCCCTTGACGGACTTGGCACACTTGATGGCGGCCAGGATAGCTTCGATGTCATGACCGTCGCAGGTCAGGACGTTCCAGCCGAAGGCTTCCCACTTGGCAGCCAGATCCACATTGCCGGCAACATCTTCAACGGTGCCGTCGATCTGCAGATGGTTGTAATCGACGAAAGCCATCAGGTTGTCCAGTTTATAGTGAGCCGCGAACATAGCCGCTTCCCAGACCTGGCCTTCTTCGATCTCGCCGTCGCCCAGCAGGCAGTAGGTTGTGTAATCTTTATTGTTCAGCTTGGCGCCGAGAGCAATACCGTTGGCAACAGAGATGCCCTGGCCCAGAGAGCCCGTGGAAACATCAACGCCCGGGCACTTGTGTGATGCCGGATGGCCCTGAAGCGGGGAACCGAATTCACGCAGCGTGTCAAGGACTTCCATCGGGAAGTAACCCTTCATGGCCAGAGCGGCGTACAGTGTCGGGCAGGCGTGGCCCTTGCTCAGAACAAAGCGGTCACGATCCTCCCACTGCGGGTTCTTCGGATCAACGTTCATCACATCGAAATACAGAGCGGTCACCAGATCGGCGCAGCTCAGAGATCCGCCCGGATGACCGGACTGAGACTTGCCGAGCATAGTGACGATGTTTCTCCGCATTTCTTTTGCTTTTGACTCAAGCATCTTAATGTCAGACATAGCTTTTAATCCTTTCCTATATTAATTTGACTAAAGAATTAACTCACGTCGGAAGTCATCAGAATTCCCGCTCTCTCCTTCGGAAAACCTCATCTGACAAAATCCACCTTGATTATACACCCCGTTAAAATCAAGTCAAGGGAAAGCACTTACAAAAATATTTTGATTTGC
>JAQXFO010000027.1 GCA_029005135.1 Lachnospiraceae bacterium | reverse complement strand
CAGAGGACCATTAATAGAGAAAATATCCTCCTCCCGGCTGTTAAATTCTGTCTTCAATATGTTCAGCAGCCGCGGATCCATACCTGCCTCGGCCTCCAGACGGATAACTTCACCCCACTGACGCTTCTTCAGCTGTTTCTGGATCTCGGCCAGCAGATCCTCCGCCTCATCCTCATCGATGGTGAAATCGGCATTACGCATGACGCGGTAGGGATGGGCGCAGATCACATCGTAATGCTGGAAAAGCAGACCGATGTATTTCTCGATCACTTCCTCCAGGAGGATCACGATCCGGCGGCCGTCCTCGCCATCCGGCAGCCGGACGATACGCGGCAGGACGGAGGGCACCTGAACCGTCGCAAACTCAAAACGGCGGCGGCCTTTATCCTTGCCGGCCTTCTTGCCGGCGGGCTTCCGAAGTCCCGGTCCTCCGCCGTCTTTGGCAGCAATCAGCGCGCCGATATTCAGGGTCTTATTCCGGATCAGAGGAAAGGGACGGGACGAATCCATCGCCATAGGCGTCAGCACCGGATAGATATTGTCTTTGAAATAACGGTCGAGATACCGGCTCTGTTCCTCCGTCAGATTCTCATGGCGGGTAACCACCTCAAGACCGGCTTTTTTGAGTGCCGGCAGAAGGGAGCGGTTGTAGACCTTATACTGATCCCTGACAAACTCATGAGTCCGTACAGCCAGCGCATCCAGCTGCTCCTGGGCTGTCATACCGGCAATATCCCTTTTGGTATAGCCGGCATGCACCTGGTCTTTCAGGGAGGCCACCCGGATCATGAAAAACTCGTCAAGATTGGAGGCCGTGATCGACAGGAACTTTAATCTTTCAAACAGAGGGACCAGGGCCTTGTCCCGGGCCTCCGAGAGGCAGCGCTCGTTGAAGGCCACCCAGGACAGTTCCCGGTTGCGGTAATAGGACGGATCTCTGAGAGATTTATCTGCCATGTTATCTGCCTTTCTTCTTCGTGATTTTGAGCTGAAGCTTCATGCCGAAAACCTCCTCAAAGAGGCTCCCGCGGCTTTCAAAGCTGCCGGCTTCCAGGATAAAATCCTTCTCCGTGACTATCTGGACGGTGAACACATCACCCCTGCGGCTGCACGAGACACTTTCAGCCTTCTGGCGGCGGCTTTCATCCAGGGCTGAGGCCAGTCTCAGAATGGCAGTCAGCTTGACGGCGCACATAAGGCTCCCCGTATCCAGATCGGACAGACGGCTCTTGCCGCTGTAATCGAAGGGCTGCTCCTGATAGAGCGCCGCACCGGCGATGATCTCGCGCTCACGACGGGACAATCCTATGATCTCGGTGGCCATGATAATATTGCAGGCACTTTCGCCCGCATCGTTGAGGCTGATAAACCGACCGCATTCATACAGCATCGCCGCCGTTCTCAGCAGCAGCTTCTCCCGCGGACCGAGACCGCTGCCCTTGCGGACACCGTCGAAAATGCTCTCGGCGATCATCGTCACATTGGCGATATGCGGCCGGCTGCAGCCGAAACGATCGGCGATATGAGCGGCGGAGGCCAGAATGTCCTGATCGAAATTGTGTGTCTCACGAAGCAGCTTGTGTCGGTGGGCGTAGTCATACGCGATACCGTCCGTCAGCTGGATGCCGGGCAGCCATATCGTGTCAGCGCCCAGTTCCTCTATAAGACGGCGATAGAGAATCGCGGAAGGAATTACCACCGAAGCCATCTCGCTGTCAATCCCCATCTCCCGCTCAAGCTCAGCGCTTGACTGACGGATGATGTGGTCGTACCAGTGCATGAATTCAGCTCTTGTCTCGATCTTGCTGGTATCAGCCCGGTTCTGGAAGATCAGATTGGTAAAATAGTCACCTACCAGAATGACATTTTTGATCCGTCTTTCCCCGAGATAGAGACGTTTGAAATTCTCGATCTCCCGGTTGATCACCTCTTCCACCAGTTCCGGATAATGACGTGCCATACGCTCCAGTCCCGCCAGCTTCTCACGGATGCGCAGAGAGCCCAGAGGCATGTTGGCGGTGGACACCAGTTTTTTCTGATCAAAGAGAGATATCTGGACGGAGCCGCCGCCCAGATCGATGATGGCCGTGCCTTCTGCGATATAATCGTGGAAAGCGCTGCCGGCAGCCGCGATGGACTGGCAGCCGAGGAAACGCTGTTCGGCATTGGCCAGAATATCGATGCGGATCGATGTGGCCTGATAGACAGCCTCCAGCACCAGAGCGCTGTTGGCCGCCTCCCGCAGAGCCGATTTGGCGCAGGCCCGGTAGGCCGTCACCTGATACTCCGCCATCATATGGCGGTAATCATTGAGAATAACGATCAGTTCCCTCAGCCGTTCCCCTGAGATCCGTTTCAGATTGAAGGTATCGGCCCCCAGTTCAAGCCGCGTCCTGACGCGGTTCAGAGAACGCAGCGTGCTGCGCCGGCCGATCTCGAAGATCTCCATGGAAACGTTGTAGGAACCGATATCAATTGCCGCAAAAGTCAATGCTGCCATACCGGCTTCAGACCTCCTGACCTGACAGATAATCAATAAACTGCGATGCCGTCCTGCCGGAGAAGCCGCCGTGGCTGATCTCCCACTTATTGGCCTCCAGCAGCAGAGTCTCTTCATCCATGTCCAGCCCGGCCCGGGCCGACAGTGTCCTGACGATCGTATTGTAGTCCTTCTTGCCCGGTGCCGGGAAATAGATGGCGACACCGAAGCGTGAGGCCAGCGACAGCTTTTCCTGAACCGTATCCGAAGAATGCATATCGGCATACCGGCGGCCTTCTTTGTCGGCGTAGTCCTCCTTGATGAGGTGCCGGCGGTTAGAAGTGGCGTAGATAACGACATTTTCCGGACGTTTCTCAAGGTCTCCCTCGATGACCGCCTTCAGGTACTTGTACTCGACTTCAAATTCCTCAAAGGACAGATCGTCCATGAAAAAGATAAATTTGTAATGACGGTTCTTGATCTGCGCCATGATCGCGTTGATGTCGCGGATCTGGTGCTTATAGACCTCAATGATGCGCAGGCCCCTGTCATAATACTGATTCAGCAACGCTTTGACGCTGGTCGATTTGCCGGTGCCGGCATCGCCGTAGAGCAGGCAGTTGTTGGCCCGGCGGCCGTTGATAAAGGCCTCCGTGTTATCAACCAGCTTTTTCTTCGGGATCTCATAGCCCACCAGATCATCGAGAGTGACGTGGGCGATATTCGTGATCGGCAGCAGGCAGGGCTGATCATCAGCGTCATGGGTGATGCGGAAGGCCTTATGAAGACCCAGACTGCCGACGCCGTATTCCCTGTAAAACTGTTCCATCTCGGCCTTGAAGCCCTCGGTGGTTTCCACCTCCTCAAGCCGCCCGGCCAGCTGGCAGATACGGTCGCGGATACGGGCATTGTAGAGGATGCCCCGGTTCGGATCCGGACGAAAATCCGACAGGACCGCGCTTTGAGAGGATCCCAGTGCCCGGCCGACAGCGGTCAGATCGTAGTCGAACAGCTCCTTGAAAATGCGGAAATCGTGGAAGGCCAGTTCATTCAGACTGCCCTCGACAGCACCGCGGATCTCACTGGCCAGCGTATAGGCATTTTCGTGATTAACCAGCAGATAGGTCAGATAATCGTGCCAGAGATTGCCGGAAAAGCCGTAGGCGGCGGCCATCTCCACCAGATCTCCGACACAGCCGAAGAAGAGACTGCGCGCCTCCTCTTCCTGTACCGACACGGCCTCGATGGACTCCATCAGGGACGTCATACGCCGGAGGATGCCGTCGCCGGGCATGTCGCGGTAGAGAATCAGATCATCGATATGCCTCATGCTTCTATCCTCACCGTCTCCCTGTCCTTGCTGACAGCAAAGATCGTGCGGTATACGGCCTCGATGCCGTCAGCCAGGCTTTCATCGGCAGCACCGGCCCTCAGCGCTTCTATCCTGGCCTGCTCTCTGACCGGGTCGTTGACCGGCAGATTATGGGCCTTCTTGTAATCCGCCACATCGGCCACGACACGCATCCGCTCCTCAAAAAGGCGCTGGATCTCACTGTCGATACGGTCGATCTCACGGCGGCATTCGCTCAGTTCTCTCATGTGAACACCCCCTTTATAAGTCCTTTTATTATAAAATTTTTTTGTAACCGCGTAAAGGCAAATTCCCGGCCTTTACCTTGATTTAACAAGGCCTTTATATTATTATAGACAAGGCGATTAAACCTTTACTCAGAAGAAAAGGAGTCCACATGATTAAACATCTCATGAGTCCCCTGGATTTCTCTGTGGAAGAGCTCGACCGACTTCTGGATCTGGCCGGCGACATCGAGAGAAATCCCGCAAAATACGCACACATCTGCGACGGCAAAAAACTGGCTACGCTTTTCTTTGAACCCAGTACCCGCACACGTCTTTCCTTCGAGGCGGCCATGCTCAACCTTGGCGGTTCCGTCCTCGGTTTCCATTCCGGTGATTCTTCCTCCACCAAAAAAGGCGAAAGCGTCGGTGATACCATGCGCGTCATCTCCTGCTACGCCGACATCGCGGCCATCCGTCATCCGAAGGAAGGCGCGCCTCTGGTAGCGTCGATGCGTTCCCTCATCCCTGTTATCAACGCCGGTGACGGCGGCCATCAGCATCCGACCCAGACCCTGACCGATCTTCTGACTATCCGCTCCCTGAAGGGCCGTTTCAACGGTCTGACCATCGGTCTTTGCGGCGACCTGAAATTCGGCCGTACCGTTCACTCTCTGATCGATGCCCTGAGCCGCTACCATGACGTCCGCTTTGTCCTGATTTCCCCGGAAGAGCTGCAGGTTCCCGGCTACGTCAAGGAATCCATGAAAGCCAAGAACATCCCCTTCGAAGAGGTCGTCCGTCTTGACGAGACCACCATGAAGGATCTGGATATTCTGTATATGACACGTGTTCAGAAGGAACGCTTCTTCAACGAAGAAGACTATATCCGCATGAAGGACTTCTACATTCTGGACAAAGCCAAGATGGAAGTCGCACCGGACAAGATGCTGGTGCTGCATCCCCTTCCCCGCGTCAATGAGATCTCAGTCGAGGTCGACGACGATCCGCGTGCCGCCTACTTTAAGCAGGCGCAGTACGGCGTCTATGTCCGCATGGCTCTGATCATCACCTTACTCGGACTGGAGGTAGCATAATGGCCAATATGAATGATGAACTGTCTATCGGCGAGATCAAGGAAGGTATCGTTCTCGACCATATCAAAGCCGGCAACGCCATGACGATCTATCGCGATCTGAAGCTTGGGAAACTCGACTGCACCGTCGCCATCATAAAAAATGCCCGCTCTGGCAAGATGGGCCGCAAGGACATCATCAAGGTCGAATGCCCGATTGACTATCTCGATCTGGATGTTCTGGGCTTCATCGACCACGACATCACGGTCAATATCGTCAAGGACCGCAAGATCATCGAAAAGAAAACCCTGCGTCTGCCGAAGCAGATCGTGAATGTGATCGCCTGCAAGAACCCGCGCTGCATCACCTCCATCGAACAGGGGCTGGATCAGGTCTTTGTTCTGACTGATGAAAAAAATGAAATCTACCGCTGCAAATACTGTGAAGAAAAATACACCGGCCGCAAGTAAGCTGCCCTGCCCTTCACAGAAAAGCACGCACGGCTGTCAGGATCGGCAGAAATAAAAACCGCTCAGTATCATCAGGGAAACAGGATGATACTGAGTTTTTTATATTGAAATACCCCGAGCCAAAGGAAACGGCGTGACAAACGTCACGCCGTCCCTTGAAAACTATGCCGTTCCCGGCTTTTCAATGACCTTTTTACGGCCCCCGCCGACGCGGAGGCCTTTTCTTTTTTGATTATCAGCAATACCATTCCATCGGGAATGTCAGATATTCCACCGGAGCCAGCTGATCAGCGGTCACATAACCGGCCGGAGCTGCCAGAAGGCTCGGAATACGGTTAACAATCGTTGCGCAGGTATGCTCGACGGTCGCCGGCTTCACCACATGGAATTCGGTATCCGGTTCGCCGGAGATCCACCAGTCGCACATATCGCCGTCTTCCGGTCCGTAGACCTTGCCGATGGTCTCCTCTTCAACCGTGATCCCCTGCATGGTTTCGATCGTCACGACAGCAGACATACCGATGGCACGGCCGGCTTCGATGGTCTTGCCCATGGTGGAGGACTCGATCGGCTTGTCAATGATGCACGGGACATGTTTCTGATCGATGGATTTGATCGTCAGGCCAAGCTTGTTGCAGATCGCTTCGGCAGCATTCCAGGCATAGGACGGTTCGAATTCGGCCGGATGGGCGATCTCTTTTTCGAATTCCTCCGGTGTCAGATCGCAGCCGTGAGCCTTGGCAAGGGCCATACCGTATTCATCGACGTTGTAGCTGTAAGCGCCCTTGATCTTGGTGATCTTATGGCAGCCGCCGGCCACCAGAGCCACCATGTTGATCCAGAAGATATCCTGCATACCGGAACCTGTCACGGTGCAGCCGTTTTCCTTGGCCAGGGCATCCAGACGATTGATCTGGGCCGCCGCTGTCGTCCACGGATAAATCGCTTCTTCGCAGGTGGTGATCACGTTAATGCCGCGGGCCACACATTTTTCAACATGATCATAGATATCGTTGATGAAGCTGAACAGTGTCACGATTGCCACATCGGCATCGCACTCGTCAAGGACCTTGTCGGCGTCATTGGAAATGATGATGCCGGTCTTGACCCCCAGTTCGGCATAATCGCCGACATCCATACCGACAACGGCCGGATTGACATCGATGGCGCCAACGATCTGTGCGCCGTTTTCATACAGGTAGCGGAGAATGTATTTGCTCATCTTGCCACAGCCATACTGTACCACTTTAATTTTGTCCATAACAAATCCTCCTTTTCATTATGAAGAGAAATCTCTGATGCTTTCACTGTAAACCCTCCTGCTGCCTGAGTGTCAAGGGTATTTTGTTATTTATTTATCATCATTGATTTTTTCATCACAATGTCAGATTGCCGTCCGCTGTCTTTGGGCAGATTTTCCAAGGATACCGCCTCGGCTTCTTCCAAAGCTTCCCTCCGTCGTCAGAACCGGACCGGTACCTGGAGACGGAGGAACATGGCCCGGGTGCGGCTGTCGAAGACATTGAACTCCGTCAGTACCTCACAGATATAATCGCCGCAGATCCGGTAGCCGTTCTCGCGGCAGATATCCCTGAGGCGCCCCGCGCTCTCGATCTCGCGGTCAAAGCTGTCCAGATAAATGCAGGCATACATCCCGCTGTCGAGGACCTCCGCGTCGGGCCGGCTGATATCCTGCGGCCCCAGGAAGGCATAAAACCGATCGGGCACATATTTTTCCTCAGCAAAATCCGCCGACGTGATCGTCGTGGCCACGTTATAGGAATGGACCTGAGGCAGTCCCTTTTCCGCCAGGGCGCGCCGGAAGCCCGCCAGGGAATTCTCGTAGCTTTGAAGCCCCAACCGGTAAAAATCCTCCCGGCAGGGCATACTGACCACCACACGTCGGTCGATGTATTCCAGAGATACCGTTCCCGTCGCGGGAGATTTGCGGTAGCGCTCGATGCTGGCGATTGCCCTCTCCACCGCTTCGTGACGCGACTTGAGTTCCCGCATCTGCTCATGCAGCTGCTCGTTTTTGCGCGCCAGGATCTGTTCTATAAGTGCCAGATCCTCCTTCTTCAGCACATCGCTGATCTCCGACAGACTCATACCCAGCTCCTTCATATAGGCGATCATATCGAGACGGGCGTTCTGACTGAGGCTGTAATACCGATAACCGGTCTTCTTATCGACACGGGCCGGCTTCAGAAGTCCCATCTCATCATAGAGGCGCAGCGTCGGCACGCTGAGACCGCTCATCCGGGCCATTTTTCCGATACTGATCAGATCCCTTTCCATAGAATCTTCCTGATAACCTCCTCATAAAGTCTCATGTAAGAAGAGAGTTTTTTCTTTATTATAGCGAAATCTGGCGAGAAAAACACTGTCTTTATGGAGATATGACCCCATCAAAAAGGCACCCTTCACGGTTGAGTGAAGGATGCCTGGATAAAACTATGGAACAGGCAGAACGGTAAGCCGGGTTATGTCGTGTACGGCCATCTGTCTAGGCCGCCCGTTGCCGGACGGCTCAAGCGGCTAACCCGGAACACAGCGGGCCGCTGTATCGTTCCCTTTCAGCCTTGCTTCGGATGGGGCTTGCATATGCCCTCCCCGTTACCGCGGAGGCGGTAGTCTCTTACACTGCCATTTCACCCTTACCGCCCGGAGGCGGCGGTATCATTTCTGCTGCGCTTTCCTGAGGGTTACCCCTACCGGACGTTATCCGGCATCCTGCCCTGTGAAGCCCGGACTTTCCTCGTCAGCTGCTGCTGCCGCGGCCGTATGTTCTGCCTGCCTGAAAATATTATCAGATATTGTCGTCTTAAGTCAATGCCGGAATGCCGGATGCTGAGCAGCAGGCCAGCACGCGCTCCAGAATGGCCTCAGTGCTGCAGGCCCCGAGGGCATACATATTATGCGACTCAGACAGGTTTTCGGACTGGCACCAGCTGATGACCGGATCGGATTCGGCATTCTTATTGATCAGGACCACCGGCATACCGTTGGCCGCTGCCAGCATACCGCCGGACAGGGCATCCGGGAAATTCTTGTCAGAACCGGGGGCAAAGCACAGACCATCATAAGTGCCGGTATGACCTGTCTTATTCAGGAAGTACTTAGCGATCTCGATGGATGTGGTGTAGCGCGTATTTGAGGCCAGACGCACCAGATTGCCATTCTCCTCCGAGTAGCCCAGTTCGGCAAGCCCGGCAGAGGCCACACGGGATTCGGCACCGGCCACAATGATGTTTTTGAAGCCGTATTCACGGATCAGATCCTTTGCCGACTGACGCAGATTGCCGCTGGAGTTGACAAGCAGCATCGGCATACCGTCAAGATAGCACCATGATGACATAGACAGGGCATCGGCGGCTGCCATCCCGGTGGCAATAACCAGGGTACTGTCGCCGGTATACTGACCGGAGGCAAAACCGGCCTTGCAGACCTCTTCAGCCGTTGCAAAACGATCCTTGCCTTTGATCTCCGTTATCGTCGTGATGCCGCATCGTCTCAGATCAGCCTTGAAGGTGTCGGTGAAACCGCCGCCGATGACGATGGCCTTCTTGACAGAACCGTTCCAGATATCCGTCAGCAGTGTTTTTGTGCAGTCCGGCAGAGCCTGAAGCTTCGACATCAGGATCGGGACACCTGTGCCGACGGAACCGGCAAAGCCATTGGCTGTCAGCGCATCCGGGAAATTCTTGCCGGTCACGATCACGACGGTATCGCTGCCTTCGGGGAAGGCTTCCGCAGCAATGATGACATTCGTTTCGTAACGGTCATCGCCGGCGGCCAGAATCAGCTTTTCGTCCTCGTCCTCATCCCGTACACTCATATAACCGACCAGGAAAGGCGATGTGCCGTTGACCTGAACCACAAGGCCGTCGGGATTGGCTTCGGGGTAGAGTGTTTCGATCTCACCGGCCTTTTCACCGGAATCGATCATATGAAGAATGATAAAGCGGCCCTGACTTGTGCTGCCTTCGGGATACGGCAGCTTCACATAGACGGGGCCTTCCTGTGAGGCGATCTCCTCTTCGCTGAGGATATGTTCGCCTTCATCGTCCACCGTATACACATAGCCGTCAACGACATCACCGGGTTCATAGGCGTCAGGCAGCTCAGCCAGTGCCTGATGGAGGTCAGCCTCGATCTCTTCGGCCGAGCTGTAGACCGAGGACAGCTCGGCCGGCACGGTGGTCAGGGGTTCTGTTTTTGTTTTCAGGACCGCGCCTTCATTATCATAGAGCCAGCGGGCACGCAGATAGAGCTTGGGGTAATTTTCCGGATCGTTAAGATAACCATTCACCACTTCTGTGGAGACACCTTCATCCAATACCGTACAGTCATATAATGCGGCATACGTGAAAACCGGCATGCCCGTCTCATAGACATCCCGACTCAGAGTGACATCATAGACTCCGCCGTCGTAGACGCCTTCCTGACCCGGCATACCCTCAAAAACCCCGCCGCTCTCATAGCTGATGACATCCCAGCCGTCAAAGGTAAAGCCATCGCGCGCCACAGCGGTGATCTCGACAGACGCTCTTGTCCCGGCATTGACTTCGGTAACATCCGTCCAGTCAGTAGTCAGCGTATCGGAGGGATCGACCTTGGACGCCAACGTGAACTCACCGTTGCCGGCGTGGATCAGAACCGGAGCCGGCTGATCAAAGAAGCTGCCGTCATCCTCGCGTTCCGCGGCTCGCGCATCCACAAAATGGAGCTCAGACGGTCCGTCGACTGTCATGCGATAGGCCAGGGCCTCTTGGGTGGTATACAATTTGTCATCGACAAACTCATAGCTGTCATCCAGCAGGCGCCAGCCTCTAAAGGGTTCAAAATCAACGATCAACGTGCCGTCCCAGTCGTAGATCGGATCTGACATGTCTGAGATGGTCCTGCCGTGTTCTCTGCAGACCGCCTCCGCCGCGGTCTCACCGTCACGGCGAATACCGAAACCGGCCGGCATCCAGATTTCTTCGAAATTGTTCGTTACCGGACTGCCTGTCTCATCATAATCATCGTATGTCCCCGTCACCTTGCAGAAAAAAGGAGATTCAAAGAAAACAGCCTGATAATAATCAGCCGTATTGCCGTCATACTGAGCCGCAAAAACGGCGGTAGGCCCTTCTTCATACGCGGGATCACCCAGCATCTGACTGATAAGGCGAAGGTCGCTGCAGGACATGGCCATCAGATCCGCGGTGGAGTACAGCGGTTTATCCTCATAGACCGCCGCGTCCCCGAAGACGTTGGTGTCCACATAGGTAAAACCCTCGCCATCTGTCAGGATCCTGGCCTGCTTCCAGCCGAGGAATGTCCGGCCGGCATCGTCAGCGGCTGCCACTTCGACGTTCGAGACGCCGTCATAGACCTGCATGCAGTCATCCACCCGGCTCGGTACATTCAGAAGACCAAAGCTTCTCTCGTTTTCCTTTCGCGAGATCGTCTTATCGTCCCAAACCTCATCCCAGGTCAGCGACCCGGTCCCGGTCATCAGATAAAGGAACTGCGGTTCGGCCGCATCCAGCGTTGACACGACACAAAAATGCAGCGACTTATCGACGGGAAGCGCCATAAGCTGTGCTGTTGTCAGAAGCGGTACGGAGTCGTCGACCACACTCAAGCCATTCTCATCTTCAACCACGGTGCCCCAGCCCAGGAACTCGCCGCCCAGGGCAACTTCCACGTCAACAGCGTTGATGCCCATGGTTATCAGGGCGTCGGCCACCGTCATGGAGGCGCTGACGGTATCGACATAGAAACTTCCAGTATTCTCCGTGAAAGCGTTATCATAATAGGAAAGTTCAAATCTTTCACAGGAGCAGTCCACCGAGAGCATAACGCTATTGCCGCTGATAGGCTCCGTGGTCACGGTTCCCTCATACCAGCCAAGTCCGGCCTGCACCGGCGTCACCGAAATGCCCGTCATAATGCCGTTGTTATCGTCGGTAAGGCTGAGATACTTCGGATCCGTGCCGCTGCGAAGGCTCATGACGTAAGACTGAGACGGATCGTTTGTCAGATTCACGCTGTACCAGTCAAGGTCATCCCAGTGAGCCCTGAGCTGTTTGCCGCTGTCGGCGGCCATGATCGGTGTTGAGCCGTCATAAAGGCTGCCGCTGCTGTCCAGCCAGGAAGAGGCGGTGTATTTCACCATGCTGTCAGACTTTCTGTCATAGACATACATAGACGAAGCCTCGACAACGTCGTCCAGCGTTTTGCAGGTAACCGGCTTGGTTGTCTGTGTTTCCTCATCCCAGACAAAGACATCTTCCGGATTCGCCGTCAGCATATCATCGATCGTATCGCCTTCGGTACCGTCAAGAGACATACTCAATCCCGGTCGGATACACAATTCCACATCAACCGACTGGGCGGCCCTGACCGTCACACCGGTACCGCCGATGACCAGGGGGATCAGCATCGCTGCCGTCATAATACCTGCTATCAGCCTTTTTCTGATTAGGCTCATTCTGTTTTTCTGTACCATACACTTCTCCTTTGGTTGCGAATTTCCCGTTTGGGATGTCTGTCATGCCGTGTGCGGCTGTCCGCCCGAAAGCCCCCCGGCATTTCGGATGGATTCATAAACATTACCAATAGTATAGCAGATATTTCTTGTATTATCGACACAATATATAAATCCACAGGCGTTTTCAAAAAAATTCGGCGGCTGCCGTCACAGATGGAAACAGCCGCCGCCGATAAATTCGCGTAAGATTGAGTTTGCCGGCACGTCCTCCGAGGGGAGGCCGATAATATAGTCCAGAAATTTCAGAAGCCGTCTGGCTTCGAAATACATGGGATCCTCCTTTTCCACCTGGAAAAGCAATGGCTGGACATACTGCTTCAGGATGGCCAGCTCATAGGGGAGCGCCGTATTGAAAACAAAATCCGCACTTTCCTGATAGGGAAAGATGTTTTCCTCCTCTCCTGCTCTGACATTCGGCCAGAGGTTCAGGGTCCTGGCGGCATTATAACCTCGGGTCCGGTTATCGCGGACAATGCGGCGCAGAAGGCGCCCATCCGCCGACGGGATCCGGTTGTGCTCATCGACATTGAGCTGTGTCAGGGCGCTGATATAGACGCGGTATTTGCTTTCCTTCGGCAGGGAATAGGACAAATCGTCGTTCAGGCAATGGATGCCTTCGATCACGAGGATGTCCTTCGGACCGAGTTTCATGGGCGCGCCCTTGTAGAACTTTTTGCCTTCGACAAAATCAAACTGAGGCAGCACTACGGCTTTTCCCTCAAGCAGCTCTGTCATATGGCGGTTGAAAAGCGGAACATCGATGGCCCGGAGGCTTTCGAAATCCTTCTGTCCGTTGGGAAGGAGGGGTGTTTCCTCCCGTTCCACGAAATAGTTATCCACTCCGACGTAATGCGGCTTCAGACCCCGGGCCATCAGCTGGATGATGAGTCTCTGGGAAAAGGTCGTCTTGCCGGAGGACGACGGTCCGGCGATCATCACGAATTTGACATCCTGCCGTGAGGCAATGTCATCAGCCAGTTCCGTCAGACGGCTTTCCTGAAGAGCCTCAGCCGTCAGAATCATGGAACGCGTATCCTGACGAATGATACGGCTGTTGAGATAGCCCAGTGTCGGTATTCCCATCTCCTCCGCCGCCTTTTCGCCCAGGAGCTGTGTCCTGAAAAACTGCTCGCTGTCAAGTACCGGCTTCAGGACATCGGGCTGCCGTCTTCCCGGCATCTGAAGGATCACGCCTCCCTCATAGGGCACCAGGCGGAACAGGCGCAGGCAGCCGGTATGCGGCACCATATAGCCGTAATTGTAGTCTTCATACTCTCCCAGATTGTAGATATTCACACGGGAGCTCAGACGCGTCCGGAAAAGCAGCTCCTTGTCCTTCATGTGATGACGACCGAAAAGCGCCGCCGCTTCGGCGGTGTTGACCGAACGTTTCATGAATGGCAGACAGCGGTCAACCATGACCCGCATATGCTCTTCAATCAGGTGAATGCCTTCCTCAGTCAGATCGTAGCCTTCCACCGTATAGTAATAGCCGTCACCGAGACTGAAGTGCAGGATCGCCCGGAGATCACGTCGATAGCCCGCCGTCTGATACAGGGCCGCCAGGAACAGCATGCTGCAGCTGCGGCAGTAGGTGGCATGGCCAGGGCCATCGGCGGGTGTCATAAAACTCACACGACAGTCTTCGCGAACGGTATGGTGAAGCTCACGGAGGACACCGTCCACCGAAGCCAGCACAATATCATAGGGATAGTTCTTCTGGAAATCGGCTGCGATTGTGCCGAGGGCTGTGTCCGCCGGATATCGGGCCGTGGTTTCGCCGACCGTGACGGTCACCGCATCTGTCCTGGTTTTCTCCATTTTCGTCACCTCTGTCTGTGATATGGGTTTACATAATGACTGAATAAGGTTTTTCCGGCGGCATGGCCTCCACCATGAGAGACGGGAATCGCGCCGTCAGCTGATCCCTGACAAAGCCGGCAAAGACGTTTTCCGTGCCCGCATGACCGGCATCGATGAGGATCAGGCCGGAGGAGACGGCATCCAGAGCACTGTGATGATCGAGATCACCGGTGATGTAGATGTCGGCACCGGCCTTCAGCGCCGCGCCGATCAAGGACCGGCCGGAGCCGCCGCAGACGGCCGCCCGCCGGACGACAGCGTCAGGATCGCCGTAGAGTCTGACGGCTTCAAGCCGGAGGGCTTCCCTTACCATGGCGGCGGCCTCTTCAGCTCTGACCGGTTTTTCCAGATTTCCGACACAGCCGAGACCGACCGCCTCACCGCTGTCATAGCTGCCTGTGACACTGAGAATCTCACCGCCGCTAAGTCCGAGAGCCGCAGCGTTGAGCCTTCCCATAGCGGTGACATCAAAATTCGTATGCATGGCATAACAGGCGATGCCCGCCTCTGCCAGTCTCAGGATGCGGCTTCCCGTCAGATCATCGCCGGTGACATGTCTGACAGGACGGAAAATCAAAGGATGATGCGTCACAATAAGACCGGCGCCGATGGCTTCGGCCCGGTCGATCACCGCCTCCGTCAGATCCAGGGCGGTCAGAACCGTCGTTACGGTTCGCTGGCGATTCCCGACCTGAAGGCCGGGATTGTCCCATTCCTCCGCCAGTGACGGCGGATATGACGCTTCAAGGGCGTCGATGATATCACCGCAGGTAAGCACGATGTCATTTCCTCCTCGTATCGCAGAGATGGTATCCGGCATCACAGGCCGGCCAGCACAGCGGTCAGCAATCGTCCCTCCTCAGTGAGACGGCTGAGGCGTTTTTCCGTCTGGGCCGATGCCTTATCGCCAAGATCCGAAAGTTGCCGGATCAGGGCTTCATTGACCGCCAGCTGCTTTTCAAGACAGGCCTTCAGAACCGGATCTTTGGCTGCGAGAAGGCAGGGGCCGAAAGCAAGGGCCGCCTCCTTCAGAGCCGGCACAGGCTCTTCTGCCTTCACAGTCCGGATGATCGGATAGAACTTATTTTCCTCCTTCACCATCTTCTCGTCGGTAATACGAAAGCCAAGGTTCACAAGACAGCGCCGGAAGGCCGCCGCATCCGACTGGGGCTCGGCGATGATCTCGGAGAAAAAACCGAGCCGATCCGCTGCTTTTTCCAGAATAGAGGCCATCAGCGGACCGCCCATACCGGCCATCACCAGGGCGCCGCCCCGGAGATCCTCCGTCAGAGCTTCGGCCGGCGGAACGCCGTCGCAGCGGACGGTACGGATGCGGTCCTCCAGACCGGCCTGCCGGATATTGTCCGCAGCCCGGTCGATGGGCCCCTGCCTCAGATCACTGCAGAGCGCATACGGCGTATACCCGCGCCCGACAAGACTCACGGGAAGATAGGCATGATCCGTACCCACATCAATGACCGGGATCCCTGCCGTGATCAGGGATGCCACGCCTTCCAGGCGTTCCGACAGCAGCATCAGTCGAGATAATCCTTCAGCTTGCGGCTGCGGCTCGGATGTCTCAGTTTCCGGAGCGCCTTGGCTTCGATCTGGCGGATACGTTCACGGGTTACGTTGAATTCCTTGCCGACCTCCTCCAGTGTTCTGGCACGGCCGTCATCCAGACCAAAGCGCAGCCGCAGCACCTTCTGTTCCCGGTCTGTCAGCGTATTCAGTACTTCCCCGAGTTGTTCCTTCAGCAGCGTAAAAGCCGCGGCATCGGCCGGTACCGGCACGTTGTCGTCCTGAATGAAGTCACCCAGATGGCTGTCCTCCTCTTCGCCGATGGGGGTCTCCAGAGAGACCGGCTCCTGAGAAATCTTGAGAATCTCACGGACACGCTCCGGTGACATGCCCATCTTATCGGCGATCTCATCCGGTGTAGGTTCACGGCCGAGTTCCTGCAGCAGCTGCCGGGAGACACGGATCAGTTTGTTGATCGTCTCGACCATATGAACCGGGATACGGATCGTTCTGGCCTGATCCGCGATAGCGCGGGTAATGGCCTGACGGATCCACCAGGTAGCATAGGTGGAGAACTTGAAACCCTTGCGGTAATCGTATTTTTCAACAGCCTTGATCAGACCGAGGTTGCCCTCCTGGATCAGGTCAAGGAAAAGCATGCCGCGGCCGACATACCGCTTGGCGATGGAGACGACCAGACGCAGGTTGGCCTCCGCCAGTCTCTGCTGGGCCATTTTCCCCTTCTCGCCCCCCTCTTCCATCTGTTTTGACAGCTCAATCTCCTCTTCGGCCGTCAGAAGCGGCACCTTGCCGATCTCCTTCAGATACATACGGACAGGGTCTTCTATGGATATGCCCTCAGGGACGGAGAGATCGATCTTCTCGACATCCACCTCTTCTTCTTCGCTCAAATCGACGTCATCATCGTCCTGCAGAAGCAGCAGGCTGTCATCACCCTCCGGGGATTCCTCCATTCTCAGCACATCGATCCCGGCGGCTTCGAGGAAATCCAGCACCTTTTCCATGTCTTCCGTCGACAATGTCACGGTTTTGAAGGCATCACCGATCTCCTTGTAATCCAGAACCTTGTTTTTCCGTGAGGAAAGAATCAAAAGCTCAGACAGTTTCTGGGAAAACTGAATTTGATTGTTATCCATGTTTACACTCCTGTTCCATTCTCTTTATCAAAAGGCAGATGAAAAAGCCGGTTTTTCTTCATCATCTCCCATTCCGATCGTTTTGTCATGAGCGCCCTGAGGGCCTCCGGATCGCCGTCCCAGCTGTCGAGCGCGGCAGTCAGGCTGTTTTCCATCAGTTTCAGGACGGTATCCGTGAACGCGCGGTCCTGTTCGGCTTCTGTCGCCACATCCACCGTGGTGTGAAATAATCCGGCCACGGTCTTCTGCGTCTCCGGATCCGTGAAGCGGTTGAGAAGCGCGGCTTCTCTGACCTGTCCCGTTTCTTTCTGAGCGTAGAGCTCAACGGCGATCTCCCGGCACAACGGATCCCGGAAATCCTCCGGACCGATATAGCGGGCCGTCTCGGCAAAGGCCTCCGGATAGGAAGCCAGATAGGTCAGCATCATTTTCTCCGGCAGTGCTCCGGCTTCTTCTCTGGTAAGGACCGTCTTTCCCGTCGGCTTCGGCGTATTGTAGGCGGAGGCCGGTGTCCCGCGAAGGGCCAGTGTCACCACCTTTTTCCTCAGGGCGCTTTCCGGAATATGATAATCCGCAGAGGCAGCCCTCAGGTAGTTTTCACGTTCCATATCATCAGCAAAGCGCAGCAGCTTTTCGGCTGTCTTTTCCTGGAAAATGGTGGCCTCCTGGGGATCATTCAGGCGATAGCCCCGGGCCAGCTGGTCCAGTTCGAACATGAAGGCATCCCGGCTTGATGCCAGACGCCGCCTGAGCCCGTCAGCGCCCTCAGCCCGTATCAGTTCGTCAGGATCCTTGTAGGGCTTCAGATCGACGACCCGGGCCCGGAGCCCTGCCTCCGCCAGAATCGGGAAGGCCCTCAGGGCGGCATTGACGCCGGCACCGTCGCTGTCATAGAGCAGACGGATATCTGACGTATAGCGTTTGAGAAGAGCTGCCTGCTCCGGTGTCAGCGCCGTTCCCAGAGAAGCTACCGCATTGGTAAAGCCCGCCTGATGCATGGATATGACATCCATGTAGCCTTCGCAGAGGATGATCGTTTTCTCTCGCGATCGGCGGGCGATATTCAGCGCATAGAGATTTTTTCTTTTATTGAAAAGATCCGTATCCGGCGAATTGAGATATTTAGGCTTGCCGTCGCCCATAACGCGCCCGCCGAAGCCGATCACCTTACCCTGCACATTCTGGATCGGAAACATGACGCGATTCCAGAATTTATCGGTGAAGCCGTTTTTCTCCGTGAAGGTAAAGAGTCCTGCGTCTTTCAGATCCTCATCCGAAAAATCCTTGCTCTTAAGATAACGGTACAGATCCTGACTGTATTTGCCGGCATAGCCAAGGCCGAAGGTCCGAATCGTCTCATCGCTAAGCCCGCGCTTCCTGAGATAACGCAGGCCCGCCTCGCCGGACGGCTGTTTCAGGCGATAATGATAATAGGCCGCCGCCTTCTTCTGGATGTCATAGAGACGTGCCTGCCGGTCCAGATAGGCCTTGCTGCGGCCGGTATCCTCGGCTTTCGGCAGAGTTATGCCCGCACGGTCGGCCAGAAACTGCAGAGCCTCCACAAAAGAATACTGATAGTATTCCATGACGAATGTCAGGACATTACCGCCGGCATGACAGCCGAAGCAGTAATACATCTGCTTGGTGCGGCTGACACTGAAGGAGGGTGTCTTTTCGTTATGAAAAGGACACAGGCCCGTGTAATTGGAGCCGGACCGCTTCAGCGCAACGACAGCGCCGATAACATCCACGATGTCATTGGCAGACCTGACCGCTTCGATCTGATCACCCGAATATTGATAGCTCATTAGTATTTACTCCATGACCGTGGCACGAAGATTTCACGGTACCGTGCGATAGAATACTGATCCGTCATCCCGGAAATATAGTCACAGACCACCCGCTCTGTCTTTTCCCCGCCCTCCGTAATCATGCGGAAGAATTCGGGTCCCATGGTCTCCGGGTATGTCGTGTAATAGGTGTACAGCTGCTTCAGCATACGGTCGGCCTTGATCTCCTCGCTCTTGGCCGCCGGATTCGTATAGAGATGGCGGAACATGAAGTCGCGCATGTCAAAAAGAGCCTCGCCGATCAGCGGCGACATGCTGATATGATCCTGTCCGCGGGATTCACGGACGATATCGTGGATAAAGGTATTGAGTCTGGCACGTGTGTTCTCGCCCAGAAGCTGTCTCAGAGAGGCCGGAATATCCCCCTCGCTGATAAGGCCGGCCCGGATGCCGTCATCGGTATCATGATGAACATAGGCAATCTTGTCACACAGCCTGACCACCTGTCCCTCCAATGTCGAGGGCTGATCCTTGGTACCGTGATTCAGGATCCCGTCCCGCACCTCGGCCGTCAGATTGAGTCCGCGGCCTTCCTTTTCAAGGCTATCGACGATACGAAGGCTCTGAGCACTGTGGACAAAGCCGTCGGGGCTCACGTCATTGAGTGCTCTCTCTCCGGCGTGTCCGAAGGGTGTATGGCCAAGATCATGGCCCAGGGCTATGGCTTCCACCAGATCTTCGTTGAGTCTGAGACAGCGGGCCACGGTTCGGGCGGTCTGTGAAACCTCCAGCGTGTGCATCATCCGAGTCCGGTAATGATCCCCCTGGGGCGACAGGAATACCTGCGTCTTGTCCTTCAGCCGTCGAAAGGCCTTGCTGTGAACAATCCTGTCTCGGTCGCGCATATAACAGGTTCGGATATCACAGGGTTCCTCGGGGCGACTTCGGCCCCGACTGTCGGCCGACAGACAGGCAAAGGGGCTTAAGGTCTCTTTTTCCCTGATCTCAAGTTCTTCTCTGATCAGCACCGCATCCCCTTTCTCCCGTCCCGGGTCTCCAAAAATGTCTACAACTATTTATTCCGTACAAAAAAGGGATTTCCTTTTTTTAACGGAGAAATTTTGAAAATATTTTCGGCAGCGGACTCAATTCATAACGGCCGCCCTGACGCCAAGGCCGCTTCACGACATTTTACGCATAAGGAAAGCGCAGAACAGGATCTCTCTTGTTCTGCGCTTCCGGCCGGCCTCAAACAGCCGTCACTATTCCGTTATCAGACCACGCCCTGGGCCATCATGGCATCGGCGACCTTTTCAAAGCCGGCGATATTGGCGCCCATGACATAGTCACCTTCATGGCCGTAACGTCTGGCAGCATCGTCGATGTTGTGAACGATATCGATCATGATGCGTTTCAGTCGCGTATCCACTTCCTCGAAGGTCCAGCTGAGGCGTTCGGAGTTCTGGCACATTTCCAGAGCGGAGGTGGCAACACCGCCGGCATTGGCGGCCTTGCCCGGGGCAAAGATCACGCCGTTCTCCTGAAGATAGGCAGTGGCCTCCAGTGTTGTCGGCATATTGGCGCCTTCGCAGACGGCAAAGCAGCCGTTCGCCACCAGTGTTCTGGCATCCTCCAGCGTCAGCTCGTTCTGCGTGGCGCAGGGCAGAGCCACATCGCAGGGGGTAACCCAGACGCCGCGGCCTTCGTGATAGACTGCCTGCGGACGTTCGGCGGCATAGTCTGTCAGGCGGGCCCGGCGGACTTCCTTGATATCCTTCAGAAGCTCAACATCGATGCCCTCCGGATCGTAGATCCAGCCCGTGGAATCGGAACAGGTCACCGGTCTGGCACCCAGCTCAATGGCCTTTTCAATGGCGTAAATCGCCACATTGCCGGCGCCGGAGACGCAGACCGTCTTGCCTTCAAGACTCTTATTGTTGATCTTGAGAAGCTCCTCTGTCAGATAGAGAAGACCGTAGCCGGTAGCCTCTGTTCTGGCCAGAGAGCCGCCGAAGGACAGACCCTTTCCTGTCAGAACGCCTTCATACAGGTTGGAAATGCGCTTGTACTGACCGTACAGATAGCCAATCTCGCGGCCGCCGACACCGATATCACCGGCGGGAACGTCTTCGTCCTTGCCGATATATTTATACAGTTCCGTCATGAAGCTCTGGCAGAAAGCCATGATCTCGCGATCGGACTTGCCCTTCGGATCAAAATCAGAACCGCCCTTGCCGCCGCCGATGGGCAGCCCCGTCAGGCTGTTCTTGAAGATCTGTTCGAAGCCAAGGAATTTGATGATGCCCAGATAAACCGTCGGATGGAAACGCAGGCCGCCCTTATAAGGACCAATGGCACTGTTGAACTGGACACGATAGCCGGTGTTGACACGAACCTGACCGTTGTCATCCACCCACGGCACGCGGAACTTGATCTGACGCTCCGGCTCCACCAGTCTCTCCAGCAAAGCTTCGCGGCGATAGGCCTCTTCATGACGGTCGATCACCGGTCTGAGTGAGTTGAGAACCTCTTCCACCGCCTGGATGAATTCCGGTTCGGCACTGTTTTTTGCCTTGACCTGTGCCAAGACTTCATCGACATAAGACATTGCAATACCCTCCATTTTCCTGTCACAGCGATGACCGGTCTCCGTCTTTTCCTTCCCCCGAAAGAATCCGTCCGAAAATAAAAATAGCGTCCCGGAAACAAACGTTCCAGGCCGCCCCGTTGCGACATTGCAACAATCCCATCATCGTTATGCTTATTCATACCGGGTTTTTTAACCCTCTCATCATTATAGCCATTCAGCGGAAAAAAGCAATCCTTTTTTGCGCTGAATGGCTAAAGAATGTCCGTTCTTATTGTGCGGAAATGATCTCTACATCCCCGGCGTTTTCGGTACGACGTCCGGCAGTCGAATGCTCGACGTATCTGGCGTAGTATTCATTATACTGGTCAATATATTCTTCGCGGGTCTTTTCCTTAATATCGTGCATGTAACCCTGAACACCCGGCCTGTCTCTGTTTTCGTTGCGCAGAACCGAGGCCGCAATATTCATGCAGTGATCGGATATCCGGTTGATGCTGGTCAGCATGTCATTGAAAATGAAGCCCTGTTCCGTGCTGCACTGCTGCTTCTGGATACGGTCGACATGATTTTCCTTGTATTCATAGACCAGCACATCGATGACAGCCTGCAGAGGCTGACATTTCTTCGCCTTGACGATATTATCCTCACGGAAGCACTCGATGGCGGTGTTATAGATCTCAGTCATGGCATTGAGGATATTCTCAATCTCGTCGGAGGCCTGTACCGAGAACTTGATATCCTTCTCATGCATCTCCTCCGCCGACTGGGCCAGCTTAAGCGCATGGTCGGCCAGACGTTCGAATTCGTTGATGCCGTGAAGGACCTTGGAGGACTTCAGGGTATCGGCATCCGACAGGCCCATGTCAGCCATATTGATCTTCATCAGATAATTGCCGATGTGGTCTTCGTAAGCGTCGATGCGTTCTTCATTCTGTGTGATAAAAAGCATATCCTCGGCATCGTAGCGATAGAACAGGTCGATCGCGATATCCAGACTCTTCTCGGTCAGTTCCGTCATACGCATCATGGCACGGCTGCATTCGGCCATAGCCACGGAAGGTGTGACGAGCAGACGCTCGTCGAGGAACAGTTCCTGATCATCCTTCTTATCCGGCAGAAGCCAGTTAGCCAGCTTCTCAAGCTGTTTCTGGAAGGGGAAGGTGACCGCCACAAGGCAGATATTGAAGACCGTATGGATGATAGCGATGGAGATCGGACTTGTGGCCGACTGCAGGAAACTCAGATTCAGCGCCAGGTCGATCACATAGTAAACGGCAAGGCCTATGATCGTACCGATGACTTTGATCGCCACATGGATCGTCGCCACCCTTTTTGCCTTGCGATTGACGCCGAAGGCCGACAGGATAGCGGTCATACAGGTGCCGATATTCTCGCCCATGACGATGGGAATCGCCATACCGTAGGTAATCTGGCCCGTCAGAGACAAGGCCTGCAGGATACCGACGGTCGCCGCCGAGCTCTGAACCACGGCGGTCAGGGCCGTACCGACAAGCACGCCAAGGATCGGGTTCGTAAAGGCCGTCAGGATCTCGGTGAATTCCGGCATATCGGACAGCGGGCTCATGGCCGAACTCATCATGTTCATACCGGTCATCAGGATAGAGAAGCCAAGAAGCATGGCACCGATGTTTTTGCGCTTTTCCTTCTTGGAAACCATAAACATCAGGATACCGATAAGGGCCACGATCGGTGAGAAATACTTCGGATTCAGCAGCTTGATGAAAGGATTGTCAGAGCTGACGCCGGACAGGGATAAAATCCAGGAGGTCAGCGTCGTACCGATGTCGGAGCCCATAATCACGCTGATCGTCTGTCCGACTTTCATGATGCCGGAGTTAACAAAACCGACCAGCATAACCGTCATGGCGGATGAGGACTGGATCGCCACGGTGATAACAATACCGAAGATCAGACCCAGAAATTTGTTGTCTGTCACGAGCTGCAGCATCTTCTCAAGCTTGCCGCCCGCCATTTTCTGCAGGTTTCCCGACAGGACGGTCATACCGTAAAGGAAGAAGGCCAGACCGCCGAGAAGTTGGAAAATGTTAAAAATATCCATAAAAGCTCCCCCGAGACTTTTTCAAAAATTAGCCAGACAGGTTTATTATATGTAAAACTAAGGTAAAAGAAAAGAAAAATCCGAATTACCCCGTCATTTTTTCATGACTCAGATAATTCGGATCGTCACACAGGTCAGTTCCTCTTCGGCTGCCTTTTTCATGGCGTTAAGGTGTATCGCGGCTTCCGGCCCGGCATCAGAGTGTTTAAGCCGAAGGCTCATAGGCATACCCCGCCGGATGGCGGCCGCTTCACGGGCCATCGTCCTGACCAGAACCTCATCGCCACCGCCGCCTTGAAGCACAAGCAGAAGCTCCGTCGGCAGCATCGCGGCGGCTTTTTCAAGGAAGCGGCGCCGGTGCCCGGAAACCTCTTCGGCAGCCGCCGGATCGGGCCTTTCCGCCCTGCCTGCAGCATCACAACGCAGCACCAGGATATCCAGTTCATGCCTCAGGCGCGAAAGAAGAGCCGGATCGCAAAGGCCACCGGTGACCAGGACGTTCTTCATACCGGACAGCCGGACCTCCCGGGCCGTGTCGCGGACGAATTCCCAGTTCTGCAAAGGTTCCCGGTACATATAGGCCGCTCCGATGCAGCCGTGCTTTTTCAGCGCTTTAATCTCACCGGCGATTTCTGACGGCCTGCAGCAGCGGGCATTCCCGTCCGTCCCGCAGCCAATTGTCATCAGAAGGCTTCCCGGATAGGCCCGGGACAGCAGATCTTCCGCCGGCAGCGGCGACAGCTGAGTTATACGGCCGTAGCCGATCGCCATCAGGCGGCCTTCCACCCGACGGCGCTGGCCACAATGTCCGGTCTCACCCTCACCGAGAAGGCAGCCGGCAGCACACAGCGTGCAGCGCTGTCTCTCTTCCTGTGAAAAGCCGGTTCCCATAAAATTGCATGCTCCTGTCTTCTTGTGCTACAATACTGTCTTAGGTCAGCAGTTGTCACCGACGGCTGTCCTGACGATACCATGAAAGGAAGGATCTGCCATGACAAAAGACACAGCTTACAGAATCCCCGTCAGATCCGGCTATACCCGCGATCTGACTTTTCGTATGACACCCGTTAACAAAGCGATCATGAATGCCGATGCCGACTGGATCACCGCGGACGAGCTCTGTCTCGACAACGAGGCGGGCCGCATGCTTCTGCTGCCCTTCATCGAAGACGTTATGAAGAATCCCTTCGCCTTTGGGGATGAGATCAATATCCTCGGCTTCTCCGCCGTCAAACGCCTCATCCGTTCCCTGCGAGAGACCGCCGATCTTCTGGAGACCCGTTACAACGATCCGGCCCTGGCCGATTTCAAGCGCCACATTCCCGTCGAACTCCTGCTCCCCGGGGAAGAGCGCACGATTGCCGCTCTCAGCACCCCCACCGAGAAAACAGCGCTCCTTGCCTCTCACATCAATGTCCTGACAGCCTTCTATCGCGAAACAGCTGACTTACTGGCCGCCCTTGTCCGTGACTACGGCGCCAGGGGTTTCCGCCACATGGCCGTCACCGCTGTCTGATAAGGGCCAACGCCGCCGCAGCCTGACCGAGAGCCAGTCCGTTGTCGCCGGGCGGAATCATATGATGTGTGTACACATCAAACCCCCGCTCCGTCAGCCTGTCACTGATAAGGGCCGCCAGATAATCATTGACCATAACGCCGCCGCTCAGGGCGGCTTTTTTGATGCCGCCTGCCGCCTGAGACGCCTCGCTGACGCCCTCTGCGATCAATAACGCCATCGTGTCATGGAACAGCGCCGCCAGATAACGCGGGTCCTCGCCCCTGAGGCGGCCTTCCGCCAGCCGGCACAGGAGTGCCGACGGGTCCATTTCAAAGAAATCGCCCTCCCGGCCGCTTTCATCCGAAAGGTTTGTGCGGCGGCAGGTAAAAAGGGAGGGATCCGCAAGGCTTTCCGTATGATTCTCCCGATAAGTCTGCGCCGCAAACTGAAGTGCCATCGCTGCCTCACCTTCGAAGGTGGAGACGCGGCATAAACCGAGGATCGCACTCGCGGCATCAAAAAGGCGGCCGCCGCTGGAGGTCATGATGCCGCCGAAGTGTTTTGACGTCATCGCCAGCTGAGCGGCAGCAGCCTCGTCAGAGGCCAGCTGAAGCTTCCGGCAGAGTGGTCCGGCCTCTTCTCCCAGGGCATCGTACAGCCAGGCACAGGCACTGCGCCAGCCCTCTCTCGAAGCACTGTCGCCGCCGGCCAGATAGAGGCGGTGCAGGCAGCCGCGGCGCACATACTGCCGCCGGTCTCCCGTCAGGAATTCACCGCCCCAGACCGTCCCGTCATCGCCGTAACCGGTACCGTCAAAGACCGCCCCTGTGATCATCTCATCCAGATGGTTCTCCGCCATGACCGAAACCATATGGGCAAAATGGTGCTGGATCTCAATAACCGGAAGGCCTCTGTCCCCGGCCATACGACGACCCAGAGCCGATACCGCGTAGCGCGGATGCTTATCAACGGCAATGACCGAAGGTGACATATGCAGAAGACGGCTCATATGGCCGATCGCGGTCTCCAGAGCCTCAAGGCTCCTGACATCCGTCATATCGCTCAGATAAGCCGACGGATACAGATAACGCGCGTTTCCGAGACAGAACGCATTCTTCAGTTCTCCTCCCATCGCCAGAACATCGGCGGATTCCTCTTCCGGACAGTCCGTCAGAGCACCGGTCTTCACACGAGAGGCCACCGGCAGCGGGGCATAGCCGCGGGAGCGGCGGATCATCAGCACCTCGCCGCGGACACGTGTCATGACGGAGTCATCGGCTGCCGTCAGGATCTCTCGGTCGTGACTCAGGATAATATCACAGATGCCGCCGTACCAGGCCAGGACAGCCTCATCCGTACGGCAGATCGGCTGACCGGGCGGGTTGGCTGAGGTCATAACCAGGACACGCCTGTCACCGTTTATGAGATCCCGGGGATCATGGAAAAGAAGGGCATGAAGCGGTGTATAAGGCAGCATGAGACCCACACGGGGATTACCGGGCGCAACGGCGGGCGACAGAGATGAACCGGGCTTTTTCTTCAGAAGAAGGATCGGCTTCTCAGGTCCGTCCAGAATCCGCACAGCGTCCTCGTCCGTCTCCGCGACGGCGAAGGCGGCCTCGATATCGGCTGCCATCACGGCAAAGGGTTTCGACGGCCGTTGTTTCAATTTCCGAAGACGTCTGACGGCATCGTCATTTTCCGCATCACAGCACAGATGGAAGCCGCCTATCCCCTTGACTGCGGCAATACCTCCGCGGGCGATAACGGACCGGGCAGCCAGCAGGGCTTCATGACCCTCAGCACCTCTCTCCCTGCCATCAAGACAATAAAGGGTCGGACCGCAGTCGGGACAGGCTACCGGCTGGGCATGATACCGCCGGGCAGTCGGATCCGTGTACTCCCGGAAACAGGCCGGGCACATGGGAAAGGCTCCCATGCTTGTGCCGGGGCGGTCGTAGGGCATACTCTTCAGAATCGTCAGCCGGGGCCCACAGGCTGTGCAGTTGATAAAGGGATGCCCGAAACGGCGGTCTGACGGGGTGTACAGTTCCCGCAGGCATTCCGGACAGACAGCGATATCAGGGGAGACAAAAATGTCTCCGCTGTCAGGCCGGCTCTCCACGATACGAAAGTCATCATAACCGACACAGGCCGCGGCGGTGATCCCGGCGTTCACGATAACGGCGCGCTCCGGCGCTTCGTCCGTCAGAGCCCTGATAAAGCGGTCAAGGGCCGCCGGACTGCCTTCGGCTTCGATCTCAACACAGGAGCTCATATTGGCCACATATCCCCGTATGCCTTCTCTTAAGGCCAGGCGATGGACAAAAGGCCGGAAACCGACGCCCTGAACGATCCCGTAAAGCCGTATGCTCTTATGTTCCGGCATCGGTGTCACGTTGTGATCTTCTCCATGAGTACCTGAATACGGCCGCCGCAGACCATGCCGTCGTCATCAGCGCCCGGCGTCATATCGGCCTCGGCGATCCGGATGCACGCCTGCTCATCCATGAGCATGGCACGGGCATAGCCGATGATCTCATTTTCGGCGCAGCCGCCGCCGATCGTCCCGGCAAAGGTCCCGTCATCCATCACCAGCATCTTGGTTCCGATACTTCGCGGAGCCGAACCATGTCTTTCGATGATCGTTACCAGAATCTTGCTTCCCTCACGGACCAGGCCTTGGATGATATCCTCCGGAAAGCCGCTGCTCTTGCGAAGGGCGCTCCTTTCAGCTATGATCTCCGCCATAATCGCCACGGCGATCTCCGCCGGCGTCTCCGCCCCGATGCCGAGGCCGATGGGCGAATGCAGCGTATCCAGCAGGCGGCGTGAGAAGCCCTGCTCCTCCAGGATCGTTTTGGCTCTGGCCACGCGGGCGCGGCTGCCGATCATGCCGATATAGGCATGGCGCTTGGCCAGCAGATCCTGAAGGCAGATCATATCGAAACGATGGCCGCGCGTCAGAATGACATAATAGCTTCTGTCGCTGCCGGCGACCTTCTCAAGACTTTTTTCGAAGGCATCCAGAAGCACCTCATCGGCCCCGGCATCCCGGGCATGACCGGCAAAGAGCGGCCTGTCTTCCAGAACCGTCACGTGAAAGCCCGTCATCTTCGCAATCCGGATCACCGGAATCGAGACATGACCGCCGCCGCAGATAACCATCTCATCCGGCGCTCCGACCGTCTCTACGAAAACACGGCAGCCGTCGATGTGCTTCATACCGTCGGACTCATCCCGGAAGACCTCTTCCCAATGCGCTTTAAAAAAATCGGCATCCCGGTCATCGGGGCCCTCGGCAATCCCCGGCGCTTCTATTGCCCTCGCGCCGGCCTGCGGGCCGTCGATGATCACCGCTGTGCGGTAACGGCTGATATCCTCCGAAGCACTTAACAATTGTAAAACATGGTTCATTGAGACGGCCTCCTGTGCGGTTTGCAGTCTTCTGACCGCGGTCTTCATCACCGTAATCGATATCGGCAGCGGCGTCCTGACGATGCCGGGCGCCGTCCCGATTCGATACGATTATAGCAGAATCCGCCGCTTCCGGAAACCCTATCCGCGCGAGGTCAGCCGGTAGAGGTTCTCCCTCTCTTCCCGCGGCGTCAGTCCGAAATGCTGTTTGTAAACGGTGGAAAAGTAGGAAGGATTCGGATACCCCACCTTCTCTCCGATCTCGGAAAGGGTGGAGCTGCTCATCCGGATCAGAAGCCTGGCCCGCGACAGCCGGTACTTGCGGACGTAGCTCATGAAGGCTTCGCCGGTCATGTCTTTGAAGAGAGCCTGAAAATGACTCACGGAAAAGGACACGGCCCGGGCGGTTCTCAGGGTGATGTCGTGTGCCGCCAGATTATCCTCCACTGCCGCGCGTATCTTCGTCATCAGCTGTTCCGCTTCGCTGACATGCCTGACGGCATCCGCCTCCTCATCGTCCCGCCGGATATGATACAGGATCTTCTCGATTCTCCCGGCATCCCGTATCTCGAAGGAAGCGGTAGGATCCAGCCCCGACAGCACAGGAAAACTCCCCTGTCCCACCAGATTCATCCCTTCGGTGCCGGCTGCCAGCTGAAGAGGCTGTACCTCCTCACCGACGGCTTTGTCCCTTATCCAAACAGCCCAGACGTATTCTCTGTCATCTCCTGTCATCCGTATCACCTCCGCTGATCTTCCCGACACGGCTCCGGCGCCGGTATTCCGCCGGAGTCATGCCGTAATGCTCGCGAAACTTCTTGCAGAAATAGGAAAAATTGGAAAAACCGACCAGTGCGGCTGTCTCCTTGACCATCAGACCCGAAGTCATCAGAATATCGGCGGCCTTCTCCATCCGCGTGGCCATAATCACCGCACCGATGGACCGGCCGTGCTCCCGCCGGAAAACGCGGCAGAGATAAGTCAGGGACAGATGCACCTTCGCCGCGTAATCCCGGGCGGTATCGGAAGTCATGTAGTTGTAGCGAATCATTTCTCTGACAGCGACGGCGGCATCCCGCCCGTCGCAGAAGCTGTCCTCATCATACCGGGACAATGTCTCGCCTCCGGTCTCTCTGCCGGCGGCGGTGATCACCACAGCCTCCTCACTGCCGGCATAGAGAGCGGCGTCCCCTACACGGCGGACACGACTCACCCGGCTGTCATGCTCATCCAGACCCAGAGCCGCCAGAAGGCGGCGGAAACCGGCCTCGGTGCCGGCGGCAACGATAATCCTTGTCATGCGGTGAACCTCCGTTTTCTGATGGTTCTATCCTATCATCACCGGCAGCCGGACCGACACATTCCGGCACTGTCTTCCCCCGCAATCAACAGCACAATCAGAGAAAAACGAAAGACCTTCCTACACGGAAGGTCTTTTCATACGACGTTTTTGATTCAGCCGGTAGATCTCGCGCAGACCCTTCATCATCAGGTCGTTGTCGATCAGAATGTCCCGGCGGCAGCAGGGAATGACGCGGTCGGCGGGATATCCTGTCGCCGCCACCGTCTTCAGAGGTCTCCCCAGTTCCGCCTCTATCCTGTCCACCAGGCCGTCAAGCTGAGCCGCCAGGCCGAAAACGGCGCCGCTCTGCATAGCATGAACGGTATTCGTGCCAATCACATGGCCCGGATTTTCCGGCGTGATATGGGGCAGGGCCGCCGTGTAGGAGGACAGAGCCCGGAAGGCGGTTGTCATGCCGGGCATGATCACAGCCCCCAGGAAAACGCCCTTTTCGTCGATGACAGACAGTGTCGTGGCGGTCCTCATATTGATCACGACCATCGGGCCTTCGTGGGCGGCACAGGCGCCTACAGCCCCCACGACCATGTCGGCGCCCAGCTGTTTCGGATCGTCGATGGCGATGCGCAGACCGTTTCTGACACCGGGGCCCACCACCAGAGGACGAAGTCCCAGCACCTTATCCACAGCCTCCGCCATCGCCTCCGTGAGTCCCGGCACAACGGAGGCAATGATCGCGCCTTCATAAGGGCCCGTCCCACAGCCGTACAGCGACAGCACCTCTCTCAGGGAAACAGCGTAATCGAGAGAAGTTCGCCGCGGATCCGCCGCCAGGCGGTCATTAAACAGCAGGCAGTCCTCATCCCAGACCCCCAGTGTCATACTGGTATTGCCGATATCAAGAGCCAACAGCATCGCATCACCTCACAACGTTGTCACCGGATTGACCTCTTCCCGAAACACTGCTATTCTATAGTTCAGAACTTTTTTCAGGAGGTAATCTATGGCTGTTAATCCGATGGAATTCATGAAACTCAAAGAACGCATGGATATCTTCATGAATCAGCATCCGCGGGTCATGCCTTTTTTTCAGGCACTCAGCGGCAGGATCACAGAGGGCTCCGTCATTGAGATGAAAGTCACCCAACCCGACGGCACCGATCTTGTCTGCAACATCCGCGTGACGGCCGACGATCTGAAGACGGTCGATATCCTGACCCGTCAGCAGTGATCGGCGGCTCCCGATTCCTGCATTATCATCAGAGTTTTTTTCCTGCCGGCATACCGCCGCTGTCTTTTCAGGCGTTGTAGATCAGCGCCATGAAAACCAGATCAGTATCGCCGGCATTTTCTATGCCGTGAGACTGCCCCGGCAGGATCGTGCAGCTGTCGCCGGGGCCGACCGGAATACGGTCGCCGTTTTCATCGATGAAAATGCCCGTCCCCTCCAGTATGTAGTAAGGCTCGGTCTCATTGTCGTGGACATGGACACCGATGGACCCTCCCGGCGGGATGACCATCTTCGCGTACATCCGTCCGTGTCCCAGAAATTCTTCCTTCGAGATGACATCGTAGATGTAGACCCTGCCTCTGCCGCCCCGCATATTTTCTCTTATCACAGGTTCCGGTTTTCTGACCATAAGCCCTCCTTCCCGGCTGCCGTCCCGGACGGTGCCGTCGTTTTTTGCTGTTATCAGTATAGCATAACTCCCGCCGCCGTGATACGGCCGGCGTCACAGAAAAACCGGCGTCCCTCACGGAACGCCGGAATCCGGAATGCTTTTTCTGTGCCTTAGTTGTATTTGGAGCGGACGATCGCCATGAATTCCTTAACAAGGTCCGGATCCACCTTGTGATCCTTCTTGAAGCCGCGGCCGACGATAACGGCGTCGGCGTATTCCATATAGTCAAGGACATTTTCAGGTTTGACGCCGGAGCCGACGATGATCGGGAAGTCACCCATAACTTCACGCATGGATTTGACATCCTCAACGGTGATGCGGCGGCACTGATCGTTTTCCGTCACGACGACAGCGGAGGCATCGTGGTTTCTGGCGTTGCCGGCCAGCTCATTGATCGGGACATCCGGCATGCCGTAGGTCTCCTGCGTATGGACGTCAGCGAAAATCATCGTCTCCGGAGACGGCAGCTGAGCCATCAGATTCATCATGCCCGTGGAGCAGCCTTCAATATAACCGAAGGAGCCGGCACGATTGTCAACGAAAGCCTCCACACGGATAAAGTCGGCATTCAGGCTGTAAGCCATGATCCATTCCTGCTTCCAGGCATTCATTTCGATATTGATACCGAAGGGAACCGGGCAGAATTCCTTGATCTTGGCCGCAGCAACCAGCTGAACGGAATAACCCTCCAGCGGAACCTCCGTACTGTACTGGGGCCAGTCGCTGAAATTCTCGACCATGATGGCATCGCAGCCGCAGTCGATCAGGGTATGGGCATCGCGGACGGCATTGGCGATAATCTCGTCCTTATTACCCTTATAGGAGGCGTTGCCCGGCAGCGGATCCAGATGAACCATGCCGATAACCATTTTCTTCTTGAAAAATTCGTTCTGTTTCATAATTTTTTCCCTCTTTTCTATCTTGAATGTCATCTGTACTGATCAGCAGTTGACTTCAATCACGTTGTCTTCAAAGGTGATGGCCCGGATCTCCTTGCCGCCGTTAGTGGCCGGTTCATACTGGACCTCATAGCCGGCCTTGTGGATCTTATCGATGATCTCATCTAGCTTTTCACGGCTGTCGACACGGATGCAGATATGGGCATAGCCGGTTCTGTTGGCATCCTTTTTGTCATCAACTACGGTCGGTTTCGTCATGATCTCCAGCTTGGCGCCGTCAGCGCTGTCGTTAAACTTCAGGATCACTTCACGGAAACCGGATTCATCCTCTTCCTGATAATGGATCGCGGCACCGAAATAATCCACGAAGAAATTGACGGCAGCGTCAAGATCGTTGACGAACATACCTACATTATGAAGTTTCATAGCTTTCCTCCTGTTTATCATTATCCTCAGCGGATATTATTTTCAAGCTCGTATTTCTTTTCCCGGCATCACGGAAAACAGCACATTTTCCGCCTTGACCAGGGAAAAGGTATCGGTCATGACAAAGCGCTGATCGTCCAGCAGCAGAAGGACGGTCTGTCCGCTGCCCTTGTTGCGTCTGACGCTCCAGCCCTCGATCGACGTATACGGAAAAAAGGCGGCGCGGCTGTCATCCCTGTGCTCATAGAACAGGACGCCTTCCGTATAGATATCCATCACATGCCTGTCCCTGACGGTAAACTGCACAAGGGCGGCCACAGCCATAACAAAAATACCCATGATCCGGCAGATCGTGTTGGGAATGCAGACGGCAAAGACAGCAAAGGCCGCCAGCAGGGCAATGCCGGTGTAGGGTTTGTAACCGATGCGCCGTTTCCGGGTACCCTTAACCGATACTTCCGAAAGCGGCAGAAAATCCAGAAATTCTTTTTCCATAGACAGACCTCTGTCCCGGGACGCATTCCCAAAGGATACGCCCCGGGCGGCACAGCCCCGTCAGAGGTGTGCCCTGTGCAAAGCCGCAGAAAATTTGGGATTCAGCCTCCCGGTCAGGCGATAAGGCCCAGGATACCCAGGATGAAGCCGATGATCATCACGCCGAAGGTGATGTAGGAGCTCTTGACACCCTTCTTGGCGGCATAGTAGATGCCCATCGTCAGGACAAGCGGCATGGCATTCGGCAGGATCGCATCGAACACGCCTGTCTGAAGGTTGAACATTTCAACCTCTTCCTTCATCATGATGACATTCCAGTTGAAGGAGACATAGCTGCAGATCAGAGCGCCGGCCACGGCACAGCCGAGAATATTGGCCACTTTGATGACCTTGTCGAACAGACCGCCTTCCATCAGCTTCAGGACGGCTTCACCGCCGTTCTTGTAACCGACGAACAGCATCCAGTAACCGACAGAATAGAAGATGCCGACGAACAGGACCGTGTAGGCGATCGGAGCCCAGACAGCACCCTTCTGAGCCAGGTTGATGAAGATAACAGCCAGAGTCGGCAGAAGGACGACCTGAGACAGCGTATCACCGATACCGGCGCACGGGCCCATCAGACCGGACTTCAGAGAAACAAAGGCTTCATCCGGAATATCAGCGCCGAGTTTCTTCTGCTCTTCCATCGAGGTGCAGATACCGAGGATCATACCGCCGAAGTTGTGGTCGGTATTGAAGAACATGATGTGACGCTTCAGAGCGCCCTTCATGCCTTCCGCATCACCGGCATAGATCTTGTTGAGAACCGGAACCATGGCAGTACAGAAGCCAAGGCCCTGCATTCTCTCATAGTTGTAGCAGGATTCGTTGTAGTATTCCCAGCGTACCCAGGAACGAACCAGATCTTTCTTGCTGATCAGCTTGTAAGCCGTATCGTTGGTGTCTTCCACATTCTTGAAGGCTTCGAAATCTTCCGGTGTGAAGCCGACGATCAGGATAGCGATGATACCGAAGGTCAGAGCAACCGCGATCGTATTGAGGCCCAGGAAGCTCGTGGCCAGGAAGCCCAGCAGCAGGAAGTAGCGGGCATTGCCCTTGAAGATGGTCAGAAGCATGAGACCGATACCAACGGCAGGAAGCAGGCCGCCCATGACGCCCAGAGCATCCATCGCCGGGCCTTCCAGCATCTCACAGACTTTGACGACGGCATCAGAGCCGAAGTACAGAACAACATACACGAAGATGAAGCGAATGACCCATTTGATGGCATAGGGGATCCACAGGTTGATCAGCATCAGACGGTTCGGCTTATTTTCCTCGACCCACTTGTCGGCCAGCGGAATGCAGAAGCACTGCGCTGTCATGGTCAGGATCCACAGAACGGAACCGAAGAGGCCCAGCGGGACAGCCAGCGCCAGAGCGGCATTGACATCAAGGCCGCCGATCAGGGCGAAGGCCGTACCGAGAACACCGGCCATACCGGAGTCGGACGGAAGAGAACCGCCGGCGGAAATAATACCGAGATACATGATGTTGATCGTGGCACCGATGATCGTACCGGTGACCGGATCACCGAGAATGAGACCGACGACAAGACCGGAAACCAGCGGTCTGTTGACGGTAGCCCAGGTACCCATGGAGCCGAAGGGCCAGGCACTCTCACCGAGGCAGTAGTAAAGAGCAATAAGAACAATTTGCCAAATATGCAGTTCCATGCATTTCTCCTCTCTCACTAAAAGAATCAGAACAATTTCACAATGTCTTCTTTCGAATCGGACGGCACCATCTGACAGTAGATCTTGACGCCGGCGGCGACGATCTCCTTGAGGTGCCCGATCTCTTCGGGACTGGCGGAAATATTCTTGTTAAAACGTTTTCTGCCGGCAGCGCCGCCCATATTGCCGAGGATGATCTCGGTAAACGGAATGCCTGCCTGGATCATATCCAGCAGAGGCTTCGGCACTTTGGTCAGCACAAGAACTTTTTCACCGGGATCGGCATCCTCCTTGAGCCAGGCGGCCGCTTCATCTTCCTGCATAACCAGAAGTTCTATATCCTTCGGCGCCGCCGCAAACAGAATACGCTTCATGAACGCATTTGTTGCCGACATCTTGTCAATGATAAGAATCTTGTTGGCACTGCAAAGTTTCAGCCAGGATGTCATGATCTGTCCGTGAATCAATCGTTCGTCGATTCTTGTTAATACCACATTTCTCAAGCTTCTCCCTCCTTTCTTGCGTTTTCTGTTTCGAGGTTTGCACCGCTTTGGACAATACCAAAAGCACAGGACCTTTCATCCGCCTGTCGGCGGTTACAGACAATTCATTATGATACGGATTACGGCCGGGGGTTAAAGCCCCAGGCGCTTCTCCGCCAGCGCACAGGCCAGCGTGCAGTAGGCCGGGCAGTTGTCGTAGGTGTGTTCCCCGGACACGGCGGAAAGATCCGCCCTGTCGAAGCCGCCCAGAAGCTCGCGGCACAACAGACTCCCGTGCTCCTCCTCAAAGACCTTCTCCAGTTCCCTCACTGCCGCAAAAAGTGCGGCATCCGTGTCGGCATCCGGTTTGTCAAACCCCTGCGCCAGGCCGAGAGCCAGCACGGCTCCGGCCACGGCACCGCAGGTATCTCCGTGACAGAAGCCGGCGCCGAGCCCCGCTGTCAGGCGGCGGGCCAGGGCCTCGTCAAATCCGAGGCGGCCGGCCAGGTGGCCGAACACAACCTGTGAGCAGTGAAAGCCCTCTTCCATCAGAGCCAGGGCTTTCTCTTCCGTCATATGGTTATCACTCATGGCATCTCCTGTTATCTGAAATTGTAATTGTCAAGGATCGGCTCGCGGCCTTCCGTTTTATCCCGGAAATATTCATACAGGCTGATGCCCAGATAAGAACCGCTGATGTTGTACAGGTTATCCCAGCCCAGGCCCTGGAGACAGCGGATCGCGTAATAGCTCCGCTGGCTTGAGCGGCAGTGGAGATAAACCGGCACATCCTTCGGTATCTCTCCGGCTCGGGCTCTGAGTTCTGTCAGCGGAATGTTGACCGAACCCTTCAGATGACCGGCGGCGTATTCCTTCTTCTCCCGCACGTCGACGATAAAGGCACCCTGTTCCACCAGACCTCTCACTTCTCTGACATGAACCTGGCGGACCCGGTTTTCAAGGATATTGATACCCACCAGGGCTGCCATATTGACCGGATCCTTCGCGGTGTTGTAGACCGGCGAATAACAGAGATTCAGATCCTTCAGATCGTACAGCGTTCCCTTCAGGCGGATCACTGCCGCTGCGGTGTTGATGCGGCCCACCACGTCGCCAGGACCGACAGCCTGGGCACCGAGGACGAGTCCCGTCGGCTTTTCAAAGAGGATCTTGAGGGCCATGTAATGCGATCCCGGCATGATACCGACCTTATCCGTCGGGAACAGCAGGACGGAATCGTAATTCAGACCGGCCCGTCGGCACTGCGTTTCGTTCAGACCGGCCGCCGCCGCATTCTGGCGGAAGACACGGAGACACATCGCACTGATAAAGCCTTCGTTTCTGTCGGCGATGCCGCAAATATGATCCGCAGCCGCCCTTGCTTCCATCTGAGCCGGACCGGCCAGAGGCAGCCGCCCGACGGTCCTGGTCTGTGCCATATAGACTTCCACGGCATCACCCACGGCATAGATATCCGGATCGTTGGTGCGATACTGGGCATCGACCCGTATCGCCCCGGTCTCCCCGATCTCCAGACCGGCTTCCCGGGCCAGTGCTGTCTCGGGCCGCACACCGATGGCCAGAACGACCGCATCAGCCTTCAGACGGGATTCCCGGCCGTCACGGCGGACCGTGACGGTCTTATCGCCGATCGACAGAAGTTCAGTACCGACCATCAGCCGGATACCGTTATCATCCAGTTCCTTGTGAAGGATCTGAACCATGTCCTCATCAAAGGGGGCCAGGATCTGGGGTGCCATCTCGATGATGGTGACCGTCTTGCCGGCCATCTGCAGATTCTCAGCCACTTCGATGCCGATGAAGCCGCCGCCGACAACGGCGATCTTCTCCACGGCGGGATCGTCGATCTTAGCCTTGATTGCCCGGATATCCGTCACATTTCTCACAGTAAAGACATGGGCCTTGTCAGCGCCTTTCAGTCCGCCGGGTACGATCGGCGAAGCTCCGGGAGACAGAACCAGTTTGTCGTAGCTTTCTTCGTAAACGCCGTCAGGACCGTCGACAGTGACCGTCTTCTTCTGCCGGTCAATGGCCGTCACGCAGCTTTTGACGCGGACATCAATATCATGTTTGACTTTAAAAGCCTGCGGTGTCATCAGGATCAGTGATTCGCTTTTTTCAACGGTACCGCTCAGATGATAGGGCAGACAGCAGTTTGAAAATGAGACATGCTCACCCTTTTCCAGCACCACCACTTCCGCTTTCTCGTCGAGGCGCTTGATGCGGGCCGCTGCGGAAGCACCGCCGGCCACACCGCCGACCACAACCACTTTCAGATGCTTGTCCAATGTCATAGTTTTCTCCTTTCATCCCAGAGTCATGCCGCCGTCTGCCAGCCAGTTGGAGCCGTTGACATAGGAAGCGTCATCGGAGCAGAGAAAGGCGGCCACTTCTGCCATTTCTGCCGGTTCACCGGGACGTCCCATCGGACCGAGGGTGACATTCTCGGAGGTATCGGCAATACCGACATCCACATAGCTGTCGACGATCGTTTTCATCATCGCCGTATTGACCCAGCCCGGTGACAGGCAGTTGATACGCACACCGTTGCCGCCGTTTTCACTGGCAGCGTTTTTGGTCAGATGAATGATGGCGGCCTTGCTGGCGCCGTAGGCGGATTCATAAGGATAACCCACCATACCGGAAACCGAACCGATATTGAGGACAGCCCCCTTCTTCTGTGCCTGCATCACCGGCAGGACGTATTTCATCATCAGGAAGGTGCCGAAGACATTCACTTCAAAAACACGCCGGCAATCCGCATAGCTGTAATCCTGGACCCGGGCACTGGGGCCGGGAATACCGGCCGTGTTGACAAGCACGTCGATGCGGCCGAAATACTCACGAACCTTCTCCACAGTCCGACGCACACTGTCCTCATCGGACACATCAGCGGCCGCCGTCATGACGCGGTCCGCCGGCAGTGCCAGCTGAGCTGCCAGCTTTTTCACCGGTTCTTCGGCGATATCCAAAAGTGCCAGAGAGGCACCAAGCGATGCGAACTTCCGGGCCATCGCCGAGGCGATGCCGCCGCCCGCGCCGGTAAGAATCACGACTTTGCCTTCATATGTCATAGGAAAACCTCCTTCAAAGCAAGCATCATTTTGCGCCGATCAGAGCCTCCGCCATGTCGCGGCATTCCTCCCACGTCAGGCTGCCCAGGAGCTTTCTCACCGCTGTGATCCGCTTCGGGGACATCGACAGTTCCGTCACGCCCATGCCGACAAAGGCCGGTGCCAACGCCGGATCACCGGCGGATTCCCCGCACATGCCGCAGGGAATACCGGCTCTGACGGCCGCCTGCGCCGTCATCGCGATCAGGCGAAGCACAGCCGGATGATCCGGCCGGTACAGATCGGCCACAGCCGCATTGTTTCTTTCGACAGCCAGGGTGTACTGAGTCAGATCGTTGGTACCGATCGAGAAAAAATCCACTTCCCGGGCAAAAACATCGGCCAGAACCGCCGCTGACGGCACTTCGATCATCATGCCCACCGGCGGATCGACGCTGAGTCCCTCCGCAGCCAGCGCGGCCTTCTCTTCATTAAGAATGGCTTTCGCCGACGCCAGTTCTTCCGGTGAGGAAATCATCGGGAACATGATTCGCAGATTCCCTTCCGCCGAAGCCCTCAGAAGAGCGCGAAGCTGAGTCCGGAAAAGAGCCGGATTGGCCATGGTCAAACGAATGGCCCGAAGTCCCAGGAAGGGATTGTCCTCCTGCGGCATCGGCAGAGCCGGCAGTTTCTTGTCGCCGCCGATATCCAGTGTTCTGACGATGAGCGGACGTCCCTCAAGGGCGGCCAGCGCTTTCCGGTAAGCCAGGTACTGCTCCTCCTCCGACGGCAGATCATCGCGGTCCATGAAGAGGAACTCACTGCGGAACAAGCCGATACCGTCGGCGCCGGCTGACACCGCCTCCGCGGCTTCCGCAGGCGTACCGATATTGGCACAAATCTCCAGAGACCTGCCGTCCGCCGTCTGAGACGGCTTATGAATATAGTCCTCCAGGTCTTTCATTTGCGCTTCCATCTCAGCGCGGCTCTCTTTGAAGCGGCACACCTCATCCTCATCGGGATCGACAAGAAGCCAGCCTTCCGTCCCGTTAAGGATGGCCGGATGGCCTTCCAGACCGCCTTCGGCCGCGTCATCGATCCCCGACACATAGGGAATGCCCAGAGAGCGTGCGATGATGGCGCTGTGGGCCGTGGGGCCTCCCAGTCTGGTGGCAATACCTTTGATATGAGCCATATCCATCCGAACAGTATCCGACGGGGTCAGTTCCTCCGCCGCAATGATGGCATCCTTATCAAGCTTTGAAATATCCTGAACGGTGCTGCTCAGCGCTATCCGGAGAAGCATCTGCCGGATATCGTCAAAATCGGCGGCACGCTCCGACATCAGTTCATCATCCATAGAACGGAACATCTCCGCCAGTTCACGGAACTGACGGTCGATGGCCGCTGCCGTATTCATTTTTTCCTCGCGGATCAGGGCCTCGATCGGCTCACGGATCGAATAATCGTCTTCGAGGATCGTCTGATGAGCCAGAAAAATTTCAGCCTGAGCCTCGCCCATACGCCCGACGGCATCCTCATAGAGCGACTCAAGCTCTTTAGCTCCCTTGTCAAGGATCTCGCCGAGCCGCCGAACATCGTCTTCAGGATCGGAGGCGGGGTCCTGCGGCACCGGAGGAAGTTCGCGGCTGTAGATCAGCACCTCAGCCAGCGCCAGGCCTTCCGAGTAGCCTCTGCCCTTCAATAATCTGCCCATGCTGTGCCTCCGTTATTCGCCCAGTCCCGACGCCACCGCCTCGACCATCGCCTGCAGCGCGGCCTCTTCATCTTCACCTTCGGCAAAGATCTCGATGCGGGTGCCGCATTTCACGACAGCCTGGAGTACTGATACCATGGAACGCGCCTGAAACACTCTGTCCTCGCCTTCCTTTTTGAACGTGATCTTGCAGCCCTTATGGCTGAGGGCTTCTTTTACAAAAACATTGGCGGGTCTGGCATGAAGACCGGACGCATTTTTTACTTCGACGATCTGACTGACCATAACAGCTTTCCTCTTTCTCTTTTTTTTACTTAATCACAAGCTTTCCGGTATAGAAAGCATAAAATAAAAATTCTCAGCCCGCGGGATCTCCATTCCAAAGGGAGCAAAGGCCCGGCGGATCAGATCCTCCAGATAGACAAACCAGGAGGCTCTCTCCTGAAGCAGCTTCTCATGCTCCGGATCCATGACCAGCGTTTCGCCGTTGGCCATCCGCTCCAGCATCGCGGCCGCGTGCATAAAGCAGCGGACACGGACATCCGCCGGCATCTCACGGCCGTAATGGCGGGTCTCGATGGCTTCGATAAAGCTTTCAATGCAGGCGATTGTCTGCTCACTGTCCACATGGGGTGCGATGTACTGCAGACTCTCCGCCAAAAGGCTCATCGTCTCAAGCTTCGACAGTTCGTCATCCTCACCGGCATTTTTGCCCGTATCCAGACTCCAGTCATCCACGACGGAGGCGATCGCCATCAGGCCCTCCCGGCTGAACACCCGGTCTGCTGTGAAGAAAGGCACATCCGGCAAATGCGGATTGACTGTCCCGACGATCAGGAGGATGTCTCCCTCCGCCATCAGCTGTGCGGGCGTATCAAGAGAGCTTCTGGCCGCGATCCGCAGATTCGGGATATGTGACAGCTTCTGCTCCAGCATCGTCTTGATACTCCGGGCACTGCCGCAGCCGGTCACACACAGAGAGAGGATGACCTTCTCACCGGTGTCCTCTGCAGTCTCCGCCGGAGATATGCCGGCAGTGTCAAAGAAGCGCACCATGCTTTTCCGATAGTTTTCCAGGATCCGGTCCCGCATCACATCCAGAGCCGCGGCTTCCGCATTCTGCGTCAGGCGGCCGGCTTCCATCAGTAGACGATTCTCCAGAATCGGCACGACGCGGCAGGGAACGCCGGATTCCTTTTCCACCTCGGCCTCCAGCGTCGGCAGGCCCTTGACATCGGTGAAAATGATATTGCCGGCAGTACCGTGGAACAGGCGGATATTGTCACATACCGCCCGGAACAGGCTTCCTGAACTGCTGGAATCGACCCAGTGGATATGGGAGCTGCGATACACGCCGTTCAGATGAGCAGCCATGCCGGCGGCCACACTGTCATTGCCCGATACCAGCGTCAGCCATACCGATGGCTGATGCCGTCCTTCATCCGACTGTCTGAGAAAGATCGCCAGACAGTTGATCTCGTCCGATGACACCCTGACCTTCAGGGTTTCCGACAGCCAGCTGCGATTGGCCTCCAGAAAGGCCAGTTCCTCATCGTAATCCTTCATACCGCCCCGGACATCCACCGGAAAGGCCGGCATCTCGGAGCGCATGCGGCTCACATACTGGCTGATATGAAGGGCCAGCAAGGTGGCCGCCGACGGAGGATAGACACGGCCAAGGGCGTGGGACGCTCTGTCGAGGAACTCACTGCAGATACCGATGGCCTTGGGAAACAGCACACTGTCCAGCATCTGACTGTCCGACTGATCATCCCCGAGGGCTTTTTCAAGATCAAGATAATAATGATCGATCTCCGACGCGATCACCTGCTGTATATCGCCGGTCTGGTGCCCGCCCAAGGCACTGTCCGAGATCTTTTTTTCCACAAAATCATAGACATCCATAAAGGAGGAGGGCTGTCTGGCGCCTGCCGGCATACCGCCGGGCGACGCTACCAGATCCCTGTCAAAATGCCGTTCCGCACCGCTGAAGCCGTCTTCCTCAGCAACGCCGTTATAAGTCCGGAAGGACAGATCGGCGAAGCCCACTTCTATCTCATCCGTCCGGCGCCCCGCCATGCTGTGGCGGAGGAAAGCCTTAGCGCAGGAGATCTGGATCATATTCTTCAGGGCGCCCAGGTTGGCGTGCAGCGAATAATCCAGAATGCTGTTCAGCGCATTTTTCTCGACCCTCAGCGGCCGGCCGATATGAGCGGCCTCCTGTGAGTAGAAATAGGATATCAGTTCCAGACGCTCCTTGTTCGGCCTCTCCGACAGCGTCGGCATCGAGATCACCACCGGCATTCGACGGAGAAACGTCTCCAGAAGATCTGTCAGAGGCCGCGTTGTAGCACCGATCAGCATAAAATGGGATTCCCGCGGTGTGTTGTCGCCGATGCGCCGGTAGATCCCGCTGTCCAGCAGGGTGAAAAAAGTCTCCTGCCCCGAGGCAGACAGACAATGGATCTCATCCAGAAACAGGATGCCGCCGTCGGCTTTTTCCACCAGACCGGGCTTATCCTCAAAGGCGCCGGTAAACGCGCCTTTCTTATAACCGAAGAGATGCGATAAAAGCAGCTGCGGATTATCCGCATACTCAGCACAGTTGAAGACAACAAAAGGTATCCTGTCCTTCGGCAGACGGAAGGTCCCCGCTTCTTTGGCGTACTCCCAGATCACGCGGGCCAGATGACTCTTGCCGCTGCCGGTGGGGCCCGTGATCAGCATATTCAGTCCGTTGGGCGGATAGGAAACCGCGGCCATCGCCACACGAAGCTGATACTTCAGGCTCCCGTCGGCACCGATGAGGTCACGGAAGGCCGCACAGCGGGCGATACCGTCCTCCGGGCTGCCGCCGGCCTCTTCCGAAGTCTCTGAGGAAACTGCCGCCGAGGCTGTCGTCTCCGGAGCCGGAAAAAAACGGATATTCTTCCTGCCGCTCCGTGCCAGCCTGCCTTCGGCCACCAGTTTATTCAGTTCCACAGCCGCATCGTTCCGCCAGATACCGAGTGCCCCGGCCGTCTCCGTCGCTGTCACGCCCGAAAAATCGGACCGGCTCCGGCTGCATTCGAGAACATACTCTAATACGATGTCTTTTCTCATGACACCTCGAAGAAGCTCCTGATATTCACGACAGCTTCTCTGGCCGAATCGGCCAGCGTGTCGATCAGCTCATCGCCGTTCATCACCTCACGGAGGCTGACCGCTTCAAGAAGCATCGGCAGATTCATGCCGCAGAGGCCCGGGAAGGCTTCGCCGCCGCTCTTCATCATCAGCTGATTAAAGGGTGTGCCGCCCAGAAGATCAAAAAGGACGATAGACCCTTCCGGCATGCTCTTGAACAAAGCCATCGCCTTGTCGCCGTAGGCCTCCACATCATCGTCTTCTCTCAGCGGCAGAGCCGCCACATTGTCACAGGACCCGGCGATCAGCCTCGCCGATGAGAGGATCGCTTCGCAGAGCGGTCCGTGTGATAACAGTAAGATGCCCGGCAGCGCCGGATCAAATGTGTAGTCAGACATGCATAATTACCCCCTTATTATTAATATATGCAAGTTTCGTGCCACTACACGTAGTATTTTATCATAAACCGCCGTTTCTGTCGCTGCCGCTCTCTCATTCCATTATAACGAAACGGCCGCGGCCGGGTTAATACGCATAATCACCGGCCGGTTATCGGTCCGGACGATAATGATCCGGATAAAAAATGAGCCCGATCGAAACGCTGTTATCTCGATCGGGCCCTTAATGAATTTCCTGCAATTTCATTGTCTACACCTTCGCTTTCATGAAATATGGGGCATTTCTATTAAGTTTTTGTCGGACCGTACCTCCTTAAGGAAATATTGGGAAGATCTCTGCTTATTCCAATGGACCGACCTCCATATCGATAAGGGTTAACGGGTTTCCTGTGATGTGTTCAAGAAATGCATTTCCTTGAGTGTTGTCTGTCGTGTTTGTTTTGTTGATATGATAATACCATGCACCCTTTGTATTGTCAATCATTTTGTTTTATAATTTTTAATTTTCAGAATATTCACATTTATGCAATCTATTGAATACTCTATAACTTTTTATTAGCTTATTGACGCACAAAAAGATACCGGGATATCCTCCCGGTACCTGTTGTTCTTCTGTCCTCTGTCGGGGCTGTCAGCGGATAAAGACGACCCGTTCTGACAGTGGCTTCTTCTCCTTCTGAACCGGCTCCTCCTCCGGAATTCCCAGGGGGATCACCGCTCTGAGATACTCACCAGCGGGCAGTTCCAGAAGTTCCTCCAGCTTTTCGGCGATGCCGTCAAAGCGGACCTGACCATCCATCCAGACGCAGGCATAGCCCAGGGCCGCCGCGGCCAAAAGGACATTTTCTACCGACGCCCCGTAGTCCTCGGTCTCAAAGGACAGGCCGCTGTCGGTCGTCTCATATACGGAAACCGGCACCAGGATGACCGGCGCCGTGCGCACGGCCGGCGTCGGCAGAAGCCGGGCGATCTCCAGGCGCACAGCGGCCGAGGTCACGACATAGTAGCGTGTCGTCTGCAGATTGTAACCTGACGGTGCCTGAAGGCCGGCCTTCAGGATCTTTTCCAGATCCGCCTCCGGCACAGATGTTTTCCTGAATTTTCCGCGATAACTGGCACGTTTGCTGATGACGTCAAAGAATTCCATCATAAGCCTCCTATAATAAACTGAACTTATGCTATGACGTTATTATACACAGACTGCCTCCGGCGGGCAATTATCGATGGCGGCCGTCATCCGGCGGACATAATCGCCGACATAGGCCGGCGCCTCCTGACCGTACTGACCGATGAGCTTCACAATCGCCGAGCCGACGATCGCCCCGTCCGACAGCGAGGCCATGGCTGCCGCCTGTTCCGGTGTGCTGATACCGAAGCCGACGGCGCAGGGCACCTGGGCCGCCGCCCGTATCTGCCGGACGATGGCCTTAAGATCCGTGGTGATTTCTCGGCGCGTCCCGGTCACGCCCAGCGAAGAGACAAGGTAAATAAACCCTTCCGCTTCCCGGGCAATCATGGCGATCCGGTCGGCCGAGGTGGGCGCCACCAGTGAGATCAGCGAGACGCCATAGCGGCGGCAGTAAGGCAGAAACTCCTCCTTTTCCTCAAATGGCACATCCGGCAGGATGAGGCCGTCGACGCCGGTTTCCGCACAGCGGCCGATAAAATGTTCCGAACCGTAGGAATACACCACATTGGCGTAGGTCATGAAAACCAGCGGTACCGTGATATCCCGTCGCAGACGAGCCACCAGATCAAAGACAGCATCGGTCGTCACACCGCCCTCCAGAGCCTTCAGGCTGGCTTCCTGAATCACCGGCCCCTCCGCTGTCGGATCCGAGAAGGGTATGCCCAGCTCCACCAGCGCAGCCCCGGCGGCAACAGCCTCCCTGACACAGCGCTCCGTGGTATCAAGATCCGGATAACCGCAGGTAAAAAACGGGATAAAGGCCTTTTTGCCTTCAAAAGCTTCGTGAATTCTATTCATAGATGTTTTCTCCCCGGTAACGGGCTATGGCGGCGCAATCCTTATCACCGCGGCCCGAGATGTTGACGACGATAATCCTGTCTTTGGCCATCGTCGGTGCCAGCTTCATGGCATAGGCCACGGCATGGGCCGATTCGATAGCCGGAATGATGCCTTCTGTCCGTGACAGATATTCAAATGCTGCCACCGCCTCCTCATCCGTCACCGGCACATATTCGGCCCGGCCGATATCGTGGAGATAGGCATGTTCCGGACCGACGCCCGGATAATCCAATCCCGCCGAGATCGAATATACCGGCGCGATCTGACCGTATTCATCCTGGCAGAAGTAGGATTTCATCCCGTGGAAAATGCCCGGGCGCCCGGTGTTGACCGTGGCCGCCGTCTCGAAAGTATCGATGCCCCGGCCCGCCGCCTCGCAGCCGATCAGCCGCACCGACGGATCGTCAATAAAATGATAGAAGGCGCCGATGGCATTGGAGCCTCCGCCCACACAGGCCACCACCGCATCGGGCAGACGTCCTTCCTTTTCGAGGATCTGCGCTTTTATCTCCCGGGAAATCACCGCCTGGAAATCCCTCACAATCGTGGGGAAGGGATGAGGGCCCATGACGGAACCCAGGCAGTAATGGGTATCATCGATCCGGGAAGTCCACTCGCGCATAGCCTCCGAGACCGCATCCTTGAGGGTACCCGTGCCGCTCTCAACGGGAATCACCTCAGCACCGAGCAGCCGCATGCGGTACACATTAAGGGCCTGACGGATCGTATCCTCCTTGCCCATAAAGACAACGCAGGACATGCCCATCAGGGCGGCGGCCGTGGCTGTGGCCACGCCGTGCTGGCCGGCACCGGTCTCGGCGATCAGACGGGTCTTGCCCATCTTCTTAGCCAGCAGCGCCTGACCGAGAACATTGTTGATCTTATGGGAGCCGGTATGGTTCAGATCCTCACGCTTGAGATAGATCTTCGCGCCTCCCAGATCTGCTGTCATCTTATCTGCCTCATAAAGACGTGATGGGCGCCCGGCGTACTCGTTGAGCAGCGCCGTCAGTTCCCGGTTGAAATCGGGATCATTTTTGTAGTAGTCGTAAGCCTGTTCCAGCTCATTCACGGCATTCATCAGTGTCTCGGGTATGTACTGTCCACCGTGACTGCCGAAACGTCCTTTGGGATTTGTCATGGTCACATCCTTCCGACGGCCTGCATAAAACGGGCCATCTTAGCATTGTCTTTAAAACCGTCTGTCTCGATGCCGGAGCTGACATCCAGTCCCCAGGGGCGGACCTCCGTGAGTGCCGCCGCCGCATTGTCGGGGCTGAGACCACCGGCCAGGAAAAAGGGTCTGGGGAAATTCTTAAGAAGCGCCCAGTCAAAGGCCGCCCCCGTTCCGCCGCTGCCCGAATCCAGCAGGATAAGATCTGCCGGCGAGGCCAGTGCCGCCGCCGTATCCTCCGGCGATGTCATCGAAAAAGCCTTGATGATCCGTGTTTCCGAAAAGCCGCCGGCGTCAAGCTTCGCCCGCAGCTGCCGTATCATGGCCGGCGTCTCGACGCCGTGAAGCTGCACATCGTCGATGATGCCCTCCCGCACCGGTACCAGAATCTCGTCTTCTGCCGCATTGACAAAGACGCCGACGGCACGGATCCGCCTGTCGAGGGCCTTTCTGAGAGAGGCGGCCTCATCCTTGGTGACATACCGGCGGCTTTTCGGGGCAAAAATAAAACCGATATAGTCCGGCAGCAGACGGTTGACGGCGTCGATATCTTCGGGACGACGCATGCCGCAGAGCTTAATGTGTGTCATAGGGCACTCCTTTGATATCCGCCAGCACGGCGGCCTTGTCAGCGGCCCGCATCATGGTCTCGCCCACAAGAACGGCATCGACGCCGATGCTTTCCAGAGCACGGGCATCCGCACCGCCTCTGATGCCGCTCTCCGCCACGAAGATCACCTCCGGCGGCACCAGCTCCCGGAGACGTCCGCTGTTGCCGGTATCCACCGAGAAGTCCTTCAGATTGCGGTTATTGACACCCACCACCCGGGCACCGGCCCGCAGAGCCCGGCTGATCTCATCGGCATCGTGGACCTCCACCAGGGCCGACAGACCCAGTTCATCGCAGATACCGATCATACGGGCCAATTCCGCTTCCTCAAGAAGCGCTGTGATCAGAAGGACCGCCGAGGCGCCCAGCACTCTGGCTTCGTAGATCATATAATCGTCAACGATAAAATCCTTTCTCAGGCAGGGTATCGTCAGGGCTCCGGCGATCTCACGGAGATACGCATCGCTGCCGAGAAACCATTTCGGCTCCGTCAGGACCGAGACGGCATCGGCTCCGGCCGCTTCATAGGTCCGGGCGATGTCAAGATAAGGAAACTCCGGTGCGATAAGTCCGCGGGAGGGCGATGCCTTTTTGCATTCACAGATCACCGACAGCCCAGGGGCGGCCAGTGCCTTTTCAAAGGCAAAATCCAACTTCGGCAGGGAAAGGGCCGCTGCCGTCATCGCCTCCGGCGGCACCCTTGTCTTCGCTTCCGCACAGCGAACAGCCGCATAGGCAGCCAGTTCATCCAGTATTGTCATCTTTGACCTCTTTTCAGTGATCACTTATCTTTTGCACGCTTTTCTTCTGACTGCTTTTCAGGTACGGTTGCTGACCGTAATCATCGTTTCCAGGGTTCCGGCGGCCCGGCCGGAATCAATCAGCTCACCGGCCAGCGTAATGCCGTCGGCCAGGGTATCGGCTTTACCGCCGATATAGAGAGCGGCACCGGCATTCATAAGAACGGCATGGCGTCGGCAGCCCGTCTCGCCGTTGAGGATCGACCGTGTGATTGCCGCATTTTCCTCCGGAGTCCCGCCGGCCAGATCCTCCCGTGTACAGCGCTCAAAGCCGAACTGCTCCGGTGTGATCGTATAGGATTTGAACCAGCCGTCCTTGATCTCGCAGACAGCCGTGGGGGCGCTCATGGAGATCTCATCCAGCTTATCGCGGCCGTAAACCACCATACCGCGCCGGACGCCCTGGCTCATCAGGACCTGGGCCAGCGGCGCCGCCAGATATTCGTCGTAAACACCCAGCAGCTGATAAGCGGGCGAGGCCGGATTCGTCAGCGGACCGAGGATATTGAACACGGTACGGAAGCCCAGTTCTCGGCGGATCGCCCCGACGTATTTCATGGAAGTGTGATATTTCTGAGCAAAGAAGAAGCACATACCGGCCTCCTTCAGCATCTCGACGGCCTTCTCAGGGCTCTGGTCGATATTGACGCCGAGGGCCTCCAGACAGTCAGCGGTACCGCTCTGCGAAGACGCAGCGCGATTGCCGTGCTTGGCCACCTTCAGACCGCCGGCTGCGGCCACGATGGACGCCGTCGTGGAAATGTTGAAGCTGTGGGCATTGTCACCGCCGGTGCCGACGATATCGATGGTGTCCATCCCGGTGACGACAGGAACGGCATGCTCCCGCATCGCCGCAGCGCAGCCGGCGATCTCATCCGTCGTCTCGGCCCGGGCGCTCTTGGTGGACAGCGCCGACAGGAAGGCGGCGTTCTGCGTCGCCGTCGTCTCACCGCTCATGATTTCATTCATGACAGTATAGGCTTCCTGATAAGTCAGATCCTCCTTATTAACGATTTTGACAATAGCTTCTTTGATCATGGAAAAACCTCCGTTTCCGCACCGGCACAAGCTGCAGGCAATAAAAAACCCCGACAGATGTTCTCTCATCTGTCAGGGACGAATAGACTTATCCGCGGTGCCACCCTGCTTTCACGGTTTGAACCGTACTCTTTGCGAAATACCTGCATATTTCCGACAACTGACGTATGTCAACACGTTGCATCATACTCTGAGACTGCGGCCTCATTTCCATGCACCCTCAGCGGGCCATTTGACAGCCTGTTTCACACCCGGATCGCACCACCCCGGATTCTCTGGACAGGCATGACTGCCGTTATTTCCGCTTCAACGGTTTACTTCTTTAATTGAAGACAGTATAGTCCTTTATTTTTGAAAATGCAACCCCGGATTTCCGGCCGCCGGCCCGGAAACTCAGTCCCGAAGCGTGAGGATCGTCAGGTCTTCGGAAAAAGCGGCCTTGAAACCTTTTTCGGCAAAATAGGCCGCGATTTCCCCGGCGCGATCCCCCGCCGGTTCATCAAAACTGAAATACTGACCGCCGCAGCCATCATGAAAATGAAGATATAACCCAAAGCGCTCCATGATATCTTTCTTAAATATCAGGACCTGGTCAAAGCTTACCATAAGCCCCTCCTTATTCTGTATCATTAACCTTGTCTGAGACAGCGCCTTCCTCTGCGGCAGCCGCTGTTTCTGTCTCTGAATCAGCATCGTCATCCAGTTTCTGGCGGATCACCGACACAATGCGTGTCAGCCGGTTTTCACGGGAAGAAAGCTGGACGAGTCGGCTGTCGATCTCGGCCATCAGAGTGCTCTCCTCATCTGTCAGTTCCCGGGCTGTCTTCAGACTGTCGATCAGGGCCGTCTGCTTTTCGATGATGTCATTTTTGATAAAGGCCGCCGGTTCCAGACGGTACACGAGAGCCTCCCGCTCCTCATCCAGGCGTTCGCTGATCTCATTGCGGAATTCTTCGGTCTCACGGCGTATCTCATTCAGCTTGCGGTTAATGCGTTCCGTACGGTAGACGACCTCCGGATAGGCATTGACGAACCGCTGGTGGAAGATCGTCTTGTCCGACATCATCAGCCTGATTTCACGACCGATGGCTTCTGTGTTGTCGGCGGTACTGCTTTCGATGCCCATCTTGATCATCTTCATAATGAAATGAGAGAAAACAAAGTCAGCGGCAAACAGGGTACCCAGAGCAAAGCTTAAAAAGCCCCGAACCGGCAGGGGGATCCTTGCCGTCAGTGAAAAGAAGGCCGGATCGATCACCTTGACGATGACCGTGCCGCCAAGGCCGAAAAGGATCAGATTGCCGATCCAGACACGGCCGTTGAGATTCATGGGCTTGCCGGTATAATCCCACCACCGGGCGTGAAATCTTTTTTCCAGATAATAGCTGGCCAGGTATTCGATCACACCACAGACCACAAAGGCCATGACGAAGGTCGTGCCCAGCGAGTTGTCAAAGGCGCCCAGCAGCTCCATCACCAGCGTGACGGAGACAGCCCCGAAGCCGTAGATCGGCAGATAAGGCCCCACCAGAAAGCCGCGGTTGATGAAGCGGTGGAATTCCCGGTATTTCAGAAATACCTCCATGCACCACCCTGCCACGGAAAAGGTGATAAAGAGCAGGACGTGGTCACAGAGGAACGGTATGAGATTATCCATAAGCAATCCTCATCGGACGCCGTCCGCCATGGCGGTCACCGCGTCCCTCACAGCGGTCATCCGGCAGCCGGCCTCGCTGAGGGATGATGCCGATGTATAAAAATAAAACTTCAGCTTGGGTTCCGTGCCGGAGGGTCTCAGGGAAAAACGGGTCCCATCGGCAAGAATAAAGGTCATCGCATTCTGCGGCGGAATATCCCGATAACCGTCCCGGTAATCGATCACCGCCGACACAGCCGTGCCGCCGAAGGCTGACGGTGCCTCCTTTCGGAAGGCCTCCATAATACGGCTGATCCTGGCGTTCCCCTCCTGACCGGTCAGAACCAGTGAGACCTGATCTTCGGCAAACCAGCCGTATTGCCGCCACAGATCCTCCAGCATACCGCCCAGCGTCGTCCCGCGGCGGCGGCACCAGGCTGCCATCTCCATTACCAGCATCGCTGCACTGATGCCGTCCTTATCACGGACCTCTTCTCCGGGGGCACAGCCGATACTTTCCTCGTAGCCGAAGAAGTAACGGCAGCCCTCCGCCTTCAGCTCATCGATGCGGCCGCAGATATTTTTAAAGCCCGTCAGGGTCTCATAGACCTCGATGCCGTAATCCTCACAGATCGCCCGGCCGAAATCGCCGGTCACGATCGATTTTATCATAGCCTGACGGCCCTGAAGCTCACCTCTGTCGCGGCGGGCCTGTGCCAGGTAGGCAATCAGAAGAGCCCCCGTCTGATTGCCGTTCAGGAAGCGGAAGCCGCCGTCCTCCGTCCGGATTTCCACCGCCATGCGGTCACTGTCGGGATCCGTGGCGATCAGCACCTCGGCCCCGATGCTTTTGCCGAGTGACTCCGCCAGAGCGAAGGCCGCCGGGTTTTCCGGATTCGGATAAGGCACTGTTGTAAAATCGGGATCGGGGTCCCGCTGCTCTGACACGACAACAAAGCCCGTGAAGCCCCGTGCCTCTGCGATCGCCGTCAGCGGACGGCTGCCGGCGCCGTTGAGCGGCGTATAGACAATGCCGATGCTCTTATCCAGTTCGTCGCCGTCTCTGACGCTTAAAGACATCACATAATCCTGATAAGATCTGTCCATTTCCTCGCCCAGCATCGTCACCAGACCGGCGCGGCGCGCCTCCTCAAGAGAGATTCCGCCGAAATCATCAAAGAAATCCAGAGCCTCAATGGCCGCCTGCATGCCGTCGGAGACATTACCGGAAATCTGGGCGCCGTCAGCCCAGTAGACCTTGTAGCCGTTGTATTCCTTCGGATTATGGCTGGCCGTCATATTGATGCCCGACAGAGCCCCGAGGCGGCGGATCGCAAAGGACAGCTCCGGCGTCGGCCTGAGGGACGGAAAGAGATAGACCGGTATGCCCCGGCCTGCCAGAATACCGGCGGCCAGTTCCGAGAATTCTCTGGAAAAATGCCGGCAGTCGTAGGCGATGACCACGCCTCGTGAGGCATCCTCTCCGGAGGCAAGGATATAGTCGGCGATACCGCGGCTGGCACGACCCACCGTCAGGCGGTTCATCCGGTTGGTACCGGCGCCGCAGATTCCGCGAAGCCCCGCCGTGCCGAAGACAATCGTCGTGTAGAAACGGTCGTTGATCTCAGCAGGGTCCTCGCGGATCGCCAGCAGCTCCCGGTACAGGGGATCCGTGCTGTCAAGCCTGTCAAGCCAGAGTTTATAAGTGTCTTCCGTTGTCATCACGATCAAACCTCCCTTCGGGAAAAAGCAGTCTGTTATTCAAGATTGGTATGCCTGGCCGCCATATCGCGCTCACTCAGGCCGCGTTCGGTCATCAGTTCTGCCACCAGGCAGTCAAGAAGGATGAGCAGGTTTTCGGTAAAAGCTATGAGCGGCAATGACCCTGCCGTTTCACTCCCGACCGTATCGCCGTCACGGGCTCCGCCGCCGGAGGGTATCTCCCAGATACCGTCAGCTGCCGCCGCCAGGTCCCCCGGCAGAGCCCGTCGTCCTGCCGGATCTGTGATAAGAAAGACCGCAGCCCCCGCCCGCTTTGCCGTCTCGACACGGAAACGGAAGGCCGGGTCCGTCACATCCGCACCGGCCAGAATAAGACCGTCGCCGGAGGCGGGATGGCCGGCGCTTATCTCACCAGGCACACGGATCGCCTCGCCCATATGGAAAAGCCGCATGGCAAAGCAGCAAAGTATCTGTTTTTCGCGGGTATCGCCGTCAAAAAAGAGCCGACGGCAGGCAGGCAGATAAGCCTTCAGTGCCTGCATGCCCGCCTCAGCGGCAGGATTCAGGCTGCCAAGAGAAGCGCGAAGGCCTTCTGAAATCCTCTGCCGGGCCACCGCTGTCGTCAGGGTCGGGTCCTTCAGCATCAGATATATCATGTCAAAGAACAGAAGCCCCGCCTGCTCCATGGTGGAGCACATCGGCTGAAGGCTGGGCGTCTCGTCTCCCGGCAGCATCGTCCTGGCGCTGACCTCGATAAAACAGTCCGCCATAGTACCGATCGGGCCCTGCCGATTAGCGGTGAAGGCGGCCACGCGGGCTCCCCGGTCACGGGCTATGTTAATGAAACGCGTCGAAGATCGCGGATCACCGCCGGTAGGAGCCACCAGAAGCAGATCTCCCTCCCCGATGGCCGGGATACCCGTATCGCCGATCACATAGTAGGGAATGATGTCCTCAAGGAGAGCCCCAAAGGCCTTCATCGCCATCCCCATCCGCCCCTTCGGATGATTGAAAAGCCGCCGTGACGAACGGACAAGACGGCAGAAATCCTCCGCCTGCCCTTCATCGATGCCTTCAAAACACGTCAGTATCTCATCAAGAATCGCGTTTATCATGTCATGATCTCCTTAAAAAAGTCCACAAAGCCATTGATTGCCTCGGAACGCCATTTGTGCCGGTGGATCAGTACCTGTGTCCAAACACTGATATCGCAGTCGCTGACTTCCAGACAGACAAGCCGGCCGGCCCGAATATAGTTCTCCGTGATGAAGTCCGGGAGAAATGACACCGCCTCGGTCTCCGTCAGGATGCGGCAGATCTGGTTAGGATCGCTGATTTCGAGAATCGGCCGGATCTCCAACGACTGCTCGGCCAGACAGCTGTCCAGAACCTTGCGGTAGCTCATGTTCTTCTCCGTCAGGATAAAGGGCTGATCGGCGATATCCCGCAGTGTCAGGCCCTTCTGTCCCGCCAGAGGATGCTCCGGCGATACCACAAAGCGAGTCTGTTCCTTCGCCTCACTGAGAATCCGGAATTCCGAATCGTAGATATGAGAGTCCAGCGTGATCACCGCATCCACTTCATTTTTGCGCAGCATATCAAACATCTGCTCCGTGCCGCAGGTGGTCACCGTCATGCGGATCTGCGGGTACTTCCGATGGAAGGCCACATAATCCTCCGTAAAATAACGGGACCGTACAGAATCGGCCATGGCCAGACGAAGTTCCCCCCGGATGGCGGACGACCGGCTGACGGCTTCCCGCATTTTCTGATACTGTTCCAGGATCGCCCGGGCATAGGTCAGCACCAGGGCGCCGTCGTCCGTCACCTTAATCTTGTGGCGGATCCTGTCGATCAGCACCGTATTCAACTCCGTTTCGAGCTGCTTAATCTGAGATGACACCGTCGACTGGGAATAGCCCAGCTTTTCGCCGGCAGCGGAAAAGCCGGCATACTCGCACACCGCCACAAAGGTCCTCAGTACGTTGATATCCATAGGCGTCTCCTGTCATCACGTTTTTCGATAGTATAACACGAAACTATCAATTTTTTTTAACATTCCCCATCAACTATAATCAATATGACTGAAATTTATCATTCAGAAAGGGATATTGTTATGGAACGTGAACATCTGCAAAGTCGTCTGGGCTTCATTTTCCTGTCCGCCGGCTGTGCCATCGGCTGCGGCAATGTCTGGAAATTCCCCTGGATAGTCGGTCAATCCGGTGGCGGTGCCTTTGTCCTGGTCTATCTGATCTGTCTGGCTGTCCTCGGGCTTCCCATCATGACGATGGAATTCGCCGTCGGCCGCGCCTCACAGGCCGGTCTGCTGGGCATGTATCCCCGCCTTGAAAAGCCCGGTCAGAAATGGCATATCCACGGTACCGTCGGCCTGATCGGCAATATCTGCCTGCTGGCCTTTTACTCCGTGGTCACCGGCTGGATGATCTGTTATTTCTGCCGTTTTGTCTCCGGGCGCACTGCCGGGCTGAGCTTCGGCGGCATGATCAGCTCCCCGGCCGTCAATGTAACCTATCTGGCCCTCACCATGATCATCAGCATCGTCATTCTGTGTTTCAATCTGCAGAAGGGGCTGGAGCGGGTCATCAAATACATGATGAGCGCTCTCCTCATCCTGATTCTTGTGCTGGCGGTCCGCAGCTGCCTCCTGGACGGTGCCGCCGGCGGCATCCGTTTCTACCTGATGCCCGACTTTTCGAAGCTGACGCCCCAGGTCATCGTCAGTGCCATGAATCAGGCCTTCTTCACCCTCTCCATCGGCATGGGCGGCGTCGCCATCTTCGGCAGCTACATCGACAAATCCCATTCTCTGATGGGGGAATCGCTGTATGTCATCCTCCTGGACACCTTTGTGGCCATCACGGCGGGCCTCATCATCTTCCCGGCCTGTTTTACCTACGGTGTCGAAGTCAATGCCGGGCCTTCCCTGCTCTTCGACACGATGGCCGTTGTGTTCAGCCATATGGAAGGCGGCCGTCTCTGGGGAAGCCTGTTCTTCCTCTTCATGGTCTTTGCCGCCCTCTCCACCGAGCTGACCGTCCTGGAGGCGATCATCGCCGCCGTCCGGGAAAAGACCGGTTGGAAGCGTCCCTTCACCGGTGTCGTCTGTGGTCTGAGCATCTTCCTTCTGGCCCTGACCACGGCCCTGGGCTTCAGTGTCTGGCACTTCCAGCCCTTCGCTGAAGGCACGGTCTGGCTGGATTTCTGGGACTTCATCGTCAGTACCAATATCCTGCCCCTGGGGTCTCTGTGTTTTGCCCTTTTCTGTACCACCCGTATCGGCTGGGGCTGGGACGGCTTCGTGGCCGAAGCCAATGCCGGCAAAGGCCTGAAGATCAAAGCCTGGATGCGTCCGCTCTTCTCTTACGTCGTCCCGGCCATCATCCTGGTCCTCTATATCTACGGCCTCATCACTTTCCCGTGGCGCTGATGTGAACATCCAGCTGATTGTACGGGATCGCAACATGACGTTCATCGAAGACACGGTGGATCGTCGTCAGCGCATCCCGTGTCACCTGGGGGCGATCCTTCTTATGTGCCAGATCCAGACGAATAAGCTGTGTGATCTGTGATTCCCCGAGTTCCTGTATTCCCAGGAGCCGGACACCGGTCACACCGCTTATTTTTTTCATCTCTTCCTGAAGCAGCGCCATCAGGGTGTTCATCTCACCCACAGGCATCTCATAGGGGATCGGCACGCGTACCGCCGTGAAATCCGAAATGATCTGCACCTTCGACAGCAGACGGTTATTGATCGTGACGATATTGCCCGTGTACATATCGCGGATGCGGGTACATTTGAGTGAAAGCTTCTCTACCTGCCCGATCACATCCTCCACCTGGATATAATCTCCAAGAACAAAATAATTGTCGATGATGATCGCAGCGCCCATAACCCAGTCATTCAGCAGATCCTGCAGCCCGTAGCCGACGATGATGCCGGTGATGCCCAGACCTGCCAGCAGAGACGACACCTTGACGCCGTTAATCTGGAGCACCGCCACACCGAGAATAAAGGCACCGATGATGCGGCAGACCGTCAGTATGGATTTCACAGACCGTTTCACGGCGGGTCTGTCATCCAGCCGGGAAAGGCGCTTCGTGATAAATGAGGCAAAAAGCCGCCACAAAATGACGGCGGCCACAATCACCAGAACCGACAGGAGCGGTGCCGGTGACAAAAGGTAGTCTTTGATTTTATCCCAGATCATGCACGATCTCCTTCTTTTTTCCCAACCGCACCATGGAAACAATCAGAATCACCATGGTCACGGCATCTGTTGCCGCCGAGACGATATCCATCACCGAAGCCTCGTAGATAAGCCAGGCAATCTGATTGAAAAGGATATTCACCTTGACGGCCATGATGCGGCGGGCCAGATAGCTGCCGGCACAGTAAATCACGGTGGCGGCCACCGGCAGCAGACCGAGGAGGCCCCGGTTGTTGACCAGGACACCGACACCCCCCGTCAGGATCATGAAGATCACGCAGATCCGCCCCGTATACCGCTCAATGCCGATGAGATAATTGCGCCCGGCACAGAGCAGCAGGGTCGTCACGCCGGCATAGGAGCCGAAGAACACAGAAGCCGCCGCCAGGATCAGGCACTGGAGGCATTGATAGCGGAAGCTGGTCGTCTTCTTATCGGACCAGTTGGCCGCTGCCATAAAAACAGCCGCTGCCGCTGACAGCAGATTACCGATGATAAGATTGACCATGCCGTTATCCCGCCCTCATCAGGATCAACACACCGATGATCACAAAGGCAAACCAGGCCAGCCCCAGAAGAAGGCCTATGACTGAAGCAAGCCTATAGCGGGAACGAAGTCCCGCAATGCCGCTGATAACACTCAGAATAGCCGGTGCAAAACAGGCAATGGATCCCGTCGTCGCCGGTATGAACATCATCAGAAAAGCCGCCAGGCCCATGCCGATGGATAAAACGGCATAATAGGCTTCGCCGAAACCCTTCTTTACCGGTTCTTCCTCTTCTTCATCGTCGATTGTTTTCATCAGGATTCCTCTCTTTTCCGTTCAGTCCGAAAAAGACAGGCCCCGGCCATACCGAAGCCCGTCTCACCGGGAGATACTGATTATACTAACCGAAAAAGGCCGTTTTGTCATCCCACGACGTCACACTCACCGATAATCTTAACGGCGGTGCCGTAGGCGATAACCTCGGCTGCCCCCGACATGATGGCAGAGGAGCCGAATTTCACATCGATGACGGCATCGGCGCCGAGAGTTTCCGCCTCATCCACCATGCGCTTGGTGGCGATCTGACGGGCTTCCACAAGCATTTCCGTATAGGCCGTCACCTCACCGCCCACCAGCGTCTTCATGCCGGACATAAAGTCCTTGCCGATATTCCGGCACTGCACGGTCGTCCCTCTCACAAGGCCGAGGGCCTCAATCTTCTTGCCGGGAATGTATTCAATACTTAAGAGCTTCATCGTATTCTCCTTCCTTTATCTCACGCATACGTTCTCTCAGGGCCAGCAGAATCCCCACCGTAACGATCACAGGAATTCCTGTCAGAAAAATCGCCGCCGGCAGCGGCACCTCAGGGTCCGACATCAGAACGGAAATAAAAAGAACCTCAACAAACACCATCAGAAGAATCATGACGGCCGCGGCGATACCCGCACTGCGCCGGCGGCTCTTCTCATCCACTTTTTTCACCTTCACAAACCGATTGCCCCCTTTCTCCAGTTCATCCAGTTCACTGAGATAACGACGGGCCGGAAAATCCGCGAATTCACAGCCCTCCTCCGCCATCCGGCTGCAGACATCACTGATCACCTGAAGATTCGACGCCTCATGTCTGAGTATGATCTGGTGTCTCTCAAGACAATCGGTCAGCTTCAGATGTCCCTCGATGATCCGGCGGATCTCTTCAATGGGAATATTCAGCCGGCGAAGCAGTTTGACCTTCAGCAGCCGTTCGGCATCCTCCTCCGTATAAGAACGATAGCCGTTGGCCAGGTTCCGTGTCGGCCGGATAAGCCCCTGCTCTTCATAAAACCGGATATTTTTCTTGGTGATGCCGACGATATGCTCCACTTCGTTGATCTTCATAAAGCTCCTTTCCCTATGAGATGAGAGCACCATACACCTTCCACAAGATGGAAAGTCAAGACTTTTTCACACCTCACCGGCATTGTCTCACAAAAGGATAAAAATGGCCATGTCTGTGATGCCGGCATCCTCTGATGCCCTCTTACAGTGAAAACTTTTCCGCAAAGGACAGGGCGCCTTTTCTTTTTTCCGTCATCTGCTAAAATAGACGAAGTAGTGCCGGCGGTCAGGCAAGTGACCCCCGGCCGTAAGCTGACATAAGCCTTTATCGGCTGATAAGGAGAAAACTATGGAATACGTTATTAAAAATGACTCCCTGACCGTCACGGTCTCCACGGCGGCCGGCGCGCTGACCTCCATCAAAGACAGCGAAGGCGTCGAACGTCTCTGGCAGGGCGATCCCGGCTTCTGGAAGGGACAGGATCCGACCTGCTTCCCGATCTGCGGCAGCATCCGCAATAACGAAGCTGTTCTGAGAAACGGCAAGATCACGAAGATGCCGCGCCACGGTCTTCTGAAAAACGCTGACTTTACCTGCACCGCGCACAAGGATACGACGGTCACCATGTCCGTCACCGCCGATGACGCCATGATCGAGGCCTTCCCCTTCCGTTTCCGTTTTGACATCACCTACACGCTGAAGGGGAACGCTCTGGAGGTGGCTTTCACCGTCACCAATCTGGAGACGGAAGAAGTCATGCCCTTTATGCTGGGCGGTCATCCGGGCTTCTGCTGCCCGGTTCTGGAGGGCGAGACCTATGAGGATTACTATCTGGAATTCAGCGAGGAAGAGACCTGCACCGTGCCGCGTGACGATACGGAAACCGCCCTCTTCGATGTCTCGGTCCGGACACCGTTCCTCGATCATCAGAAGATCCTGCCTCTTACTCACGCCTACTTTGACATTGACCTGGTCTGCCTGGACGAGCTGAAATCCCGCAGCATCACCCTGGCCTCCCGCAAGAGCGCCAAGACGCTGACCCTAAACTTTGCCGATTTCAGCTACATCATGCTGTGGTCCACGAAAAAACACGCCGATTTCCTGGCGATCGAACCGTGGATCGGCATGTCCACCTGCAGCGATGAAGGCGACATTTTCGAAGAAAAACGCCTGTGCCAGTTTGCCGATCCGGGCGAATCAAAGCGCTACGCCTTCGAAATCGTCATCGGTGGATAATCCTGTTCTTCAGAATAAGACCCCGGGTTTTCAATTAACCCGGGGTCTTTTCTATATCACAATACACTTGTGCTGTCACCGGCGGTAACTCTCTCAGAGGATCAGGAAGACAAGAAATGCCGCCATATAAGCGATCACGCATTGGATGATCACGACACCCATGGCCCAGGAACGGCCCAGCTCGCGCCGGATCGATGCCACGGCGGCCACACAGGGCGTATACAGAAGACAGAAGACCAGGAAAGAGGCGGCTGCCGGTACCGTCATCGCCCCCAGGATCGCCTCGGTGCTGCCGAAGAGAATCGTCATCGTCGAGACCACGCTCTCCTTAGCCAGAAAGCCTGTCAGAAGAGCGGTGACCATGCGCCAATCGCCGAAGCCGAGCGGTTTAAAGAGCGGCGCCAGCACACCGGCCAGAAGCGCCAGCATACTGTCAGCGGTATCGGACACCATGTTCAGCGTCACCGAGAAATTCTGCAGGAACCAGATCACGATGGTAGCGATAAAAATGACGGTAAAAGCCCTCTGAAGGAAGTCTTTGGCCTTATCCCACAAAAGCTGCATCACGTTTTTGAAGCCGGGCATCCGGTAATTGGGCAGTTCCATCACAAAGGGCACCGGTTCTCCCCGGAAAAAGGTTCCCTTCAGCAGGCAGGCAAAGAGGATACCGACCGCAATACCGAAGACATACAGACCGATCATCACCAGCGCCGCCCTGTCCGGGAAAAACATGGCGGAAAAAAAGGCGTATATAGGCATCTTGGCGGAACAGCTCATGAAGGGCGTCAGAAGGATCGTCATCTTGCGGTCACGCTCCGAGGAGAGGGTCCGGCTGGCCATGACCCCCGGAACCGTGCAGCCGAAGCCGACCAGCATCGGAACGATGGAGCGGCCGGAGAGGCCGAATTTGCGCATCAGCTTATCCATAATGAAAGCCACCCGTGCCATGTAGCCGCTGTCCTCCAGCAGTGACAGGAAGAAGAACAGCGTGACGATGATCGGCAGGAAGGTCAGTACGCTGCCCACCCCCTTAAAAATGCCGTCGATGACCAGGGATTCCACCGTGCTGTTGACGCCGGCTGCCGTCATCAGCGCCGCCGTCTGTGCCGTCAGGTACTCGAGTCCTCTCTCCAGCAGCGACTGCAGAGAGGCGCCGATCACATGGAAAGTCAGGTAAAAGACCAGGCCCATGATCAGGACAAACGCCGGCAGACCGGTAAAACGGCCCGTCAGGATGCGGTCAATACGCCGGCTGCGGATATGCTCGCGGCTCTCCTTCGGCTTGACGACCGTCCGGCTGCAGGCCCTGAGGATATAGCGGAAACGCATATCCGCCATGGCGGAGGCCCTGTCGAGGCCCCTTTCGTCCTCCATCTGGCTGATCATGTGCTCGATGGTCTCACACTCATTCTGACTGAGCTTCAATCTCTCGCAGAAGCCGCTGTCACCCTCGGCCAGCTTGCTGGCGGCGAAACGGACCGGCACGCCGTTGGCGGCGGCATGATCCTCAATCTGATGCATGATGCCGTGGATACAGCGGTGAACGGCGCTTTCGGCATCACCGGGCTCACAGAAATCGACGCGCCGCGGTTTTTCCTGATAACGGGTGACATGGATCGCATGATCGATCAGCTCTGCGATGCCCTCGCCCTTGGCCGCCGATATCGGGATCACCGGCACGCCGAGGAAATCCTCCAGCTCATTGATGCGGATGGCGCCGTGATTTTCCCGCACCTCATCCATCATATTGAGCGCCACGACCATGGGTATCTCCAGCTCCATGAGCTGCATCGTCAGATAGAGATTCCTTTCGATATTCGTGGCATCAACGATATTGATAATGCCCCGCGGCTTCTCGGAAAGCACAAATTCACGGGTCACGATCTCTTCATTGCTGTAGGGAGACATGGAATAAATGCCCGGCAGATCGGTGATCAGCGTATCGGGATGCCCCTTGATCACACCGTCTTTACGGTCGACCGTCACCCCCGGGAAATTGCCGACATGCTGGTTGGAGCCCGTCAGCTGGTTAAAGAGGGTCGTCTTGCCGCAGTTCTGATTGCCCACCAGGGCAAAGGTCAGCGTCGTCCCTTCCGGCAGCGGATTCTCTGCCTTTTTATCATGGAACCGGCCGCCCTCACCAAGACCGGGATGGGAAGCCCGGCGTCCCGGCATCGCCTTGTCTCCGCCTGCCGGCGCCGCCTGGCACGGCGTATCATCGACTTCGATGCAGGCCGCATCGGACAGCCGCAGCGTCAGTTCATAATCGTGAACACGCAGCTCGATGGGATCGCCCATGGGCGCATATTTTATCACGGTGACCTCTGTCCCCCGGATCAGGCCCATATCGAGCAGGTGCTGCCTCAGAGCCCCGGAGCCTCCGACACTTTGGATCGTGGCCTTAGAGCCCACCGCAATATCTTTCAGAGTTTTTTTCATATCTTGTCCTTCAATGGTGCCTGACAGACACCTTTGTTATGACTAATATCAATCCAATTTCAAAGGATACACCTTATGCGCCCTGTTGAAAAGAAAAAACACAGGAAATACAAAATAAAAAAGACCTTTCAGCCGTACCTTGTCCGGCCGGAAGGTCTTTCATTCCTGCTGTCGTTTCAGGGACCTGACTGTTCCTGCTTCTCACAATAGCGCTCCGCCAGCACAGGCCTCTGCTCCTCCGCAAAGCCCGGTTCACCGCCGGCACATGATCACCATATTCAGGACCGTCAGGACCATGATTCCGGTATCATAATGCGGCAAGGTATGTCCTCCCTCAGAATATCCCGTTCCGCGGTACCCGCCAGTCTTACCGGCATCAACGGCGGCAGAACATTGTCATTATCAGTCGTCGAAATCGGCTGCCGTCGCCCGGTCGAAGATCGCCGTCACTTTCTTATCCGGCGCCGGTGTCATAACGGTCACGATCACAGCGGCTATACCGCCGGCGATAAAGCCCGGCACCAGTTCATAGACGCCCGTACCGCTCAGCAGGAAGAGCCACAGCACATCAACCGCCGCACCGGCCACGACGCCGGCGCAGGCACCGGCATAGTTAAAGCGGCGCCAGAACAGGGACAGAAGAACAACAGGTCCGAAGGCGGCCCCGAAGAGCCCCCAGGCATTTTCCACCATATTCATGATCGCCTGGGCACCCGCGCCCTTGGAGGAGGCGATGAAGAAGGCGATCACGGCGATGATGATGACCGCCAGACGGCCCACCCAGAGTACCTCCTTCTCACCGGCTTTCTTGCGGATCAGCGGCTGATAGATATCGGCCGTGAAGGAACTGGAAGCCACCAGCAGCTGGGAATCGGCCGTGGAGACCGAAGCGGCCATGATCGCTGCCAGAAGAAGGCCGGCCACGGCCGGCGGGAAGAAACGGCGGGCCATCACGATGAAGACCGTCTTCTGAAGGCCGCTGGGCAGCAGCTCTTCGGCCACGATCATGCGGGCATCATAGGCCAGCAGGCAGGCGGCGCCGATGGACAGAACGACCCAGACGATGGCCACCACCGATGACTTTTTGATCATTGACGGCTTCTCGATGGACATGAAGCGCACCAGGATGTGGGGCATGCCGAAGTAACCGAGACCCCAGCCCAGGCCCGAGACCACATCCTGCCAGGAGGCGGAAAACAGACCGGCACCGAAATCGCAGTTCACAATGGAACCGCCGGCATCCGTATAGCTGTAAACCTGGCTCAGCAGGGAGGTGTCAAGATTCTGCGTCAAGGCCACGATGATCGGAATGGCCAGCAGGGCGACCAGCATCAGGATGCCCTGGAAAAAGTCAGTCCAGCAGACAGCCTTGAAGCCGCCCAGGAAAGTATAGCCGATAATGATCAGCGCAAAGACGATCATGGCTGTCCTCTCCGTAATGCCCGGGAAGAGCATCGTAAAAACTGAGGTGCCGGCCACGAAGGCGGACGCCACATAGACAGTAAAGGCAATGAGGAATATGACCGCGCAGATGATCTGCAGGGTCTTCTTGTCGGAAGCAAACCGATTCGTCAGATACTGGGGCAGGGTGATGGCATCATCCGCCGCCTTGCTCAGCTTGCGAAGCCGTGCCGCGCAGAAGATCCAGTTAGCCGCGGTACCCAGCGCCAGGCCGATGCCGATCCAGATCTGGCCGAAGCCGAAGGCCAGGATCGAGCCCGGCAGACCCATCAGAAGCCAGGCCGACATATCTGAGGCCTGAGCCGACATAGCCGTGACCCAGGGCCCCATGCTCCGGCCGCCCAGAAAATAGTCCTGCTCATTCTTATTGCTGCCATTGAAGAAAAAGACAAGGCCGACGAAGAACAGAATAACAAAGTAAGCCACAAATACCAAAATTTCTACATTCATCATAGGAATTCCTTTCTCTCATGTACGCTTTATCATACTATAAAACTATAACAAAAGATACCGTAAAAGCGTCTTTGGGATTATTTCATCCGGATTGAAACAATAGAGTCTTCCCGGTCAATAGCTGAATACAGCAAAAAAGCCTGGAAATACGGCTTTCGCCATTTTTCCAAGCTTTTCTTCTGCGGAAGAAGGGACTTGAACCCTCACGATCGCAATGATCACTAGATCCTTAGTCTAGCTCGTCTGCCAATTCCGACACTTCCGCGCGGTCAACGAAGATTATTATAGGGCTTTGTGTTCAGGATGTCAACTCTTTTCCAGTATTTTTTTACCATCCCGAATCCGGTCTTCCGGCTGCCTCAGCAAGTCCTTCTGCGGCATCATTTACCTATGATACCGAAGACCCACAAACCGTAGAAAACCGCTGCCACGCAGCCCAGAACCGCCAGGATCACGGCAAAGCGGTTGGAGAGTTTTTTCTCGGCTGCTTTGATAGCCTCCTCATCCATCTCCGGGGCCTCTTCAACGACGGCGGCCTCCGTTGTCATCGGGCTGTCTTCTTTTTTCATTTCCTCTTCCATCGTGTTCCCTCCTTATGTCAGAAGCCTCATCACATCATGATACATGACATACACCATCAGCATCATCAGAAGCGCTGCCGCCACCAGCTGGATCGTGTTTTCAAAACGCCGGTTCACCGGCCGGCCGCTCACGCCCTCGATGATCACAAAAAGGAGCTTGCCGCCGTCCAGACCCGGTATCGGCAGCAGATTCATCACGCCCAGGTTGGCTGACAGGAGGATCACCAGATTGAGCAGGCTGAGGAAGGTCATGAGCACGCCCTCCGAACGACTCTCTTCATAGGTCGTACCGACAATGTCGGCAATGCCCACCGGGCCTGACAGATCGTTGATGGACGCCTGCCCCGTCAGGAGCATTTTCAGGGAGTCCACGGTCATGCCGATCCAGAACTTTACCTCGTAGAAACTATAGCGGATCACACCGGGAGCATCAGTCTTCACGCGGCCCATGTTGTAATCAAAACCGGTGTCCAGATACGTCACCGGTATCGGTGTGACACTCACTTCGAAGATCTCACCGTCCCTCAGGCAGGTCACACGGACCGGGCGCTCCGTCAGCGGATGGTCATCAAGGTAGGCTGTCAGTTCTTCCGCCGTCCCCAGAGGCGTACCGTCTATGGCGGTCAGCACATCCCCGGCTCTGACACCGGCTTCGTCCAGAGGCGATCCCTCCGTCACGGCTGAGACCCTGACGGCATCGGCGCCGGCATCATAGGTAATCCCCATGCGGCAGACCGTCACATTTTCCGGCTGAAAGGCAACCGACTGTGTCTGTCCGTCCCGTTCAACCTGAAGAATCAGCGTATCGCCCTCCTTGAGAGGCTCAAAGGTAAAGAAGGCATTGACATCCCGGCCGATCACGACCTTCCGGCCGTTGATGGCAGTGATGGTATCTCCTTCCCTGAGACCGGCTTCTTCGGCCGGTGAGCCGCTCTCTACGGTCAGCACCCGGGCCGGATCAAAACCGACGGCACTGATAACAACGACGGCGGCAGCAAAGGCCAGAAGAAAATTAAAAAAGGGCCCGGCCAGAAGGATCGCCGCCCTGCGTCCGGGGGATGCCGCCCGGTAGGACCCCTCCTCCGCGGCGGTACCGGCAAGATCGTCACGGCTGACAGTCTCACCGGACTCCTCGTCGTCTTCCTCATCATAGTCCATGCCCTTCATCAGGCAGGAACCACCCAGCGGCAGCACCTTGAGGGAGTACCGCGTGCGGCCGATTTGCCGGCTTATAAGACGAGGGCCGAAGCCGAGGGAGAATTCCTCAACTTCGACACCGTTGATCCTGGCTATCAGGAAATGTCCCAGTTCATGAATGAAGACAAGAAGCCCTATGATGATAATGGCTAAAAACCAACGCATAAAAACAAATCCTGTTACACTTCCGGCGAAAATGCCGTTACATCAGAAACAATTCACAGCACAGATAGATGACCGGTGCTGTGAAAAGGACACTGTCAAACCGGTCAAGGATACCGCCGTGCCCCGGGATCAGATGACTGTAGTCCTTAATCTCGGCTTCGCGCTTGATGGCGGATGCGGCCAGATCGCCAAAGATCGAGATGACTGCCGTCACGGCACAGATCGCGGCGTAGATGATGACGGGCTGACGGAAAACAGCCGCGAAGACAGCCCCCAGAATCGCCGCACCGGCCACACCGCCCACGGCCCCTTCCACTGACTTGTTGGGGCTGAGACGCGGCGACATCTTGTGCCGCCCGAAGAGACGTCCCACGCAGTAGGCGCAGGTATCGGCTCCCCAGGAGCTCAGGAAAACGAGCCAGACCTCGATATTGCCGCGGAAACGGCAGCGGATCAGATAGATGAAGCCAAGCATAACCGCCACGTAAATCAGAGGAAACAGACTCGCCGTCACCTTCAGATGACGATACTCGGGATAAGTCAGGACATAGACCGCCATCAGGATAATCAGTCCCACACCGACGCCCGGCAGAAGCAGCGACTGACGTTCCGTGAAGAGAAGACCCATATAGCCGACAGCGCACACATAAGCCGTGACTTCCATCAGAGACAACGGCTTTCCCGCAATACCGACAGCTTTGTAGTATTCTCTCATACCGGCGACAGAAAGCAGCGCCAGAAGCACCGCCAGAATAATACCGCCTTTATACAGGGCACCGCCGATGATAAGGATCAGGACGATGCCGCTGATCAAACGCGTGATAAACATACAACCACCTTCTGCCCTGCCTCAGAGAACATGGCAGTGATATTTTGCATTCAGATAACCATTGATATCATTTTCGATCGCGAGGATCTCGTCAACGGACGGCGCCGCGATCAAATCGTGCCGGTCCATCTCAGCCTCAATGATGCGATAGATATCGGTAAAGCCGATAAGACCGTCCCGGAAGGCCTGATTGGCCCACTCGTTGGCGGCATTGAAGACCGTCAGCATAGAACCGCTGTGCTCCAGCGCACGATAGGCCAGTGGGATCCCCTTGAAAACATCATTGCGGGGCATGCCGAAGGTCAGCCGGAGGAGTTTTGTCAGGTCCAGCGGTTTTGCCGGCGACGGCCGGTGATTCGGATAGGTCAGAGCATACTGAATCGGGATCCGCATATCCGAGGGACCCATCTGAGCAATGACCGAACCGTCCGCGTATTCCACGGCCGAATGGATCAGACTTTCGCGCTGAATCAGCACATCGATCTGCTCCGGCGGCACATCGAAGAACCACTTGGCTTCTATGATTTCAAGACCTTTGTTCACCATGGTCGCCGAGTCGATCGTGATCTTCGGTCCCATGCTCCAGGTCGGATGGGCCAGGGCCTCTCTGACCGTCACATGAGCCAGCTCCGCTTCGGACATGTTGTAAAACGGGCCGCCCGAAGCTGTCAGGATAATTCGGCGAATGGCGGAATCCCCCCGGCCCTGCATCGCCTGAAAAATGGCGGAATGTTCGGAATCCACGGGAAGGATCGCCGCGTGCTTCTCCTGGGCCAGCGGCTTGATAATATGGCCGGCAGTCACGGAGGTCTCCTTATTGGCCAGGGCGATGTCTATGCCCTCATTGATGGCGGCAATGGTCGGCAGAATACCGATCATACCAACGATACCCGAAAACATGATATCGGCCCCGCTCTCCGGTGCCATGCAGGTCAGGCCCGTGATGCCCGACAGAACTTTAACGTCCAGATCGGCGATACGGACCTTAAGGTCGTTGGCCGCTTTTTCTTCGAAAACGGCCGCGACCGAAGGGTGAAACTCTCGTATCTGTTTTTCTAACTTGTCTATATTGTTCTTGCAGGACAGCGCCGTGACCGTCATCTCATCTCTGTTGAGACGAACGACATCCAGCGTCTGCGAACCGACAATACCTGTAGAACCAAGGATCGCAATCTTTCTCAAACGGTCATAATCTCCTTGGTCTTGGCTTCCATAGCTTTGTCGCATTCCTTGACATACTTGTCAGTCAGCTTGCCAAGTTCGTCTTCGATCTGGGCCACCTCATCCTCGGAGATGCCGTCCTGCTTTTTCATCTTCTTGCAGGCATCCAGACCGTCGCGGCGGATATTTCTGATGGCCACCTTAGTGTCTTCGGCTTTATGCTTGACATCCTTGGCCAGAGCCTTACGTCTCTCTTCCGTCAGTTCAGGGAAGATCAGTCGGACGACCTTGCCGTCATCCACAGGGTTGATGCCCAGATCGGAAGTCTGGATCGCCTTGATGATTTCACGGATCATCTTCGGTTCCCACGGCGCGATCTGGATCATACGGGCTTCCGGTACGGATACATTGGCGATCTGCTGAAGGGATGTCGGTGATCCGTAGTAATCGACGGTGATCTTGTCGAGAACATGCGGATTGGCACGGCCAGCACGGATACCGGCGTATTCCTTGTCAAGATTTTTCAGGGATTTCTGCATTTTCTCTTCATAAATCTTAGTCTTTTCGCTCATATTTTATCCTCCTCATGCCGTCACGACGGTACCGTCCACGACACCGTGAGCAGCATTTATGATACTGTTGTCAGCGCCGAGGTGGAACACACGCATCGGCATATGGTTTTCCTTAGCCAGGATCGCGGCCGCGCCGTCAACCACGCCCAGTCCGCGGGCAACGACCTCATCGATGCTGATAGTGTCAAACTTCTTCGCATCGGGATTCGTCTTCGGATCGCTGTCATAGACGCCGTCGATCGACTTGGCCAGCAAAATCTCATCCGCTTCGATCTCCACAGCCCGCAGCACCGTGCCGGTATCCGTCGAAAAATACGGATGGCCGATACCGCCGGCGAAAAACATGACACAGCCGCCTTTAAGACCGGCCAGCGCTCTGTCCTTGGAAAAAAGCTCCGTAAAGGCACCGACGGCAAAGGGTGTCAGGATGCCCGTCTTCATGCCCCGGGAACGGAAGATCTCGGAGACATAGAGGCAGTTCATGACGGTAGCCAGCATGCCGATCTGATCAGCCTTGGTCCTGTCGATATTCTCCGAGCTGCGGCCCCGCCAGAAATTGCCTCCGCCGATCACGATACCGACCTGGCAGCCTTCATCGACAAGGGTCTTCACCTGGTCCGCGACGCGAATGACCGTCGCCTCGTCAAACCCTGTCTTTTTCTCTCCGGCGAGAGCTTCTCCGCTCAGCTTGAGCAGATATCTTTTGTTCATAATTATCCTCCTGCCTGTCTCAGTCAGTCGCATTTCGGACCCGGCAATAAAAAAAGCATGACAGGCTGTCAGTATTATACCATATCATGCTTTTTTATCATCATAATCTTTTTCTAAAGCGATCCGCGGTGAAAAGCCCTACTGGATGAACTTTTTCAATTCGTCCATGAAGGTGTTGACGTCCTTGAATTCGCGGTAAACGCTGGCGAATCGGACGTAGGCCACCGGATCGAGATCTTTAATGCGGTCCATCACGATGGCACCGATACGGGCGCTGGGGATCTCGCGGAGATTGAGATTGTAGACCTCATTTTCCACATCATCCACCAGAGCCGTCACCTGCTTGGCCGAGATAGGACGCTTATGACAGGCGCGCAGCACACCGGCTTCGATCTTACTGCGGTTAAACTGCTCCCGGTTCTCATCCTTCTTGATCACGATCAGAGGAATCGTCTCCGCTTTCTCATAGGAGGTGAAGCGCTTGCCGCACTCGTCGCACATACGGCGGCGGCGAATGGCCGTATTATCATCAACGGGCCGTGAATCCACGACCCGTGTGTTGTCATGTCCGCAAAATGGGCACTTCATAGATTACTTCCTGTTCCGAAGAAAATCCGGGATCTGGATATCCTTCTTCTGGACTGAAGAGTTCACCACAGGCTGCTGCAGGTTCATCGGAGCCTTCTCGGCGACCGGTGCCTGATAATAGCTCTGACGCTTCACCGACTGGGAAGCGGGCGCTCCGGTGAAAAGCGGGGCGCTCTTGCCGGTCTGGCGGCTGCTGCCGTCCTGAAGGCCGGTGGCGATAACAGTGATGCTGCAGGCATCCACCTGAGAATCGTCATACATGGCACCGAAGATGATATTGGCTTCTTCGCCTGTCAGATCCTGAACATAGGTGGCCGCATCGTTGGCATCCATCAGGGAGATATCGCCGTGGATGTTGATGATGACGTTCTTGGCACCCGTAATGGTGGTCTCAAGAAGCGGGCTGTCGACAGCCTGCTGGACAGCTTCCAGGGCCTTGTCGTCGCCCTTGGCCTCGCCGATACCGATATGAGCCACACCGCCGTTGGTCATGACGGTCTGAACATCGGCAAAGTCAAGATTGATAAGAGCCGGCAGGTTGATCAGATCCGTGATGCCCTGCACCGCCTGCTGAAGGACCTCATCAGCCTTCTTCAGGGCTTCCGGCATCGTTGTCCGGCGATCCACGATCTCCAGCAGCTTATCGTTCGGGATAACGATGAGCGTGTCCACGTTCTCCTTTAGCTTCTCAATCCCCTGCAGGGCATTGTTCATGCGGGTCTTTGCCTCAAAACGGAAGGGCTTCGTAACGACACCGACGGTCAGGCAGCCCAGTTCCTTGGCAATACCGGCCACGACCGGGGCACCGCCGGTACCCGTGCCGCCGCCCATACCGCAGGTAACGAAGACCATATCGGCCCCCATCAGGGCCTGACGGATTTCATCGGCGCTCTCGGTAGCGGCCTGTTCGCCGACCTCCGGTTTGGCACCGGCACCGAGACCCTTGGTCACCTTCTCGCCGATCTGAATAACGGTCGGGGCCTTGCAGAGAGCAAGAGCCTGTTTATCTGTATTGACACCGACGAATTCAACGCCGCCGATGGCTTCATCAACCATACGGTTGACGGCATTATTACCGGCACCGCCGACACCTACTACGATTATCTTTGCCGCGGCTTCTGATTCATTGGTCGTAATTTCTAACAATGCTAATTCCTCCTTTATTCAGGAATACTCCCCTTTTATGTATGTCTCGGGACAAGAGCCGGATTTACATAAAAATACATTTATATTCTAAAAGCTTTATTGGTAATAATCAAGAGATTTTTGCAACTCGGCGCTCTCTCCGGCCGGCGTCACCGGGACCCGCCGGCTGAGCCGCGCCGGCCGGTCCGGCATGAAAAAGGCGGCTCCTGTCCGGGCCGCCTGTCAGTCTGTTATGAAGCCTTGTCGAAAATGATCCTGTTCTGGGATCCGTCGAAATTTTCAAGATGAAGCGTCCCCGAAAGCCCCTCCGCACTTTCCAGGATACCGCCCAGTTCGCCGAGCTTCTCCTCCAGATGCTCGTCGCCGCCAAGCAGGACGGTGATAGTGCCGCAGATCATCGTAACCGTGCCATCCTCACCGATAATCAACCGGTCCGGTATGATGCCGTTCTTGTTGATCATCGACGAAATCGAACCCAGCATGGTAAACAGGGACCGGTTCTCTGTGATGACGGCTTCGCCGGTATCATAGGCCGCCTCGCTATCGAGAGGCAGACCTTCCACCAGGGGGATGATAAAGATATCCCGGGGCTGACCGTCATCGCAGGTCTCATCGGGCATCTCGGTGCTCTCCGGCATCGCCGACACGGCACAGATCACGCCGTTCTCATCGAGATAACGGTAAAGACCGTCAGCTTCAAAGCAGCAGACCGGTTTGATCTCTGAGACACGGACACGGATCGTATGGCGGTCAACATAGTCCACGGTGATGCTGTCGATAAATGCCGCGTCTCCCGTCGACGGATGGTGCCGAAACAGGCGGAGAAACAGGGTATTGGCCGTCAGCGGACCCGAGATAATAGCCGTTTCGACGGCATTGTCAGTGTAATGACAGTTGCCGGTCACCTCGACCCTCTTGACGCGAAACAGCAGAAGCCCGGCAAAAAAAGCCAGCAGCAGGCACAGTATCGTCGTCCAGATCACGATAGCTCTGACCGGCAGAGCGTCTTTTTGTCGTCGTTTTTTCATCCGTCGATACTCTCAAAAAAGGCTTTGAATTCACGGCCGCGGACTTCGTAGTTGGGAAATTCGCCCCAGCTGGCGCATGCCGGCGACAAAAGGACGGCATCACCCTCTTCGGCATGAGAGGCCGCATAACGCATGGCCTCCGTCATACTGCCGCACATCACGATCTTCTCTTCCGGAAAACCGCAGTCCAGGGCATCCCGGCGGATGTTCTCCGCGGTCTTTCCCTCCAGAAGAAAAGCCTTGACCTTACCGTCAAAAGCACGGATCCAGGGCTTGTAGTCAGCTCCCTTGTCATAGCCGCCGCCGATCAGGAAGGTCGGCCAGCGCATGGCTTTGATCCCTTTGATCGCGGCATCGGGATTGGTGCCCTTGGAATCGTTGTACCAGACGACACCTCGCTTTTTGCCGACATATTCAATGCGGTGCTCCACCGCCCTGAAGGCCCGGACCACATCGCAGATCAGCGGCATCGGCACTCCGCCGGCATAGGCCATCGCCATAGCAGCCATAACGTTTTCGTAATTGTGGATACCGATGATCTGAATCTCGTCGGTGGGCAGCACCGCTTCCTCTTTCCCGTTTTCGGCGTGCCAAATGGCGCCGTCTCTCAGGAAAAAGCCCTCTTCCAGTTCTCTTTCCGAAGAGAACCAGATCACGCGGGCGGGGCAGGCCGCGCCAAAACGGCGAAGCTCCTCATCCTCGAAATTCAGCACGCAGACGTCCGCCTTCGTCTGATTGGCGGTGATACTCTCCTTCACGCGGCTGTATTCGGCCATCGTATGATGCCGGTTCAGATGATCCTCCGTAATATTGAGGATAGCTGTCACCACCGGATGGAAGGTATCGACGGTCTCCAGCTGGAAGCTGGAGATCTCGGCCACGATGACGCTGTCATCGCGGGTCTGAAGGGCCGCCGAGGTGTAGGGGGTCCCGATATTGCCGACGACGAAGACCGAGGCTGCGGCAGCTTTCATGATCTCACCCAGAAGCGTCGTGGTCGTCGTCTTGCCGTTGGTTCCCGTGATCGCGAAGACACGGCCGCGGCCGGTCTCCCAGGCCAGCTCGACCTCACCGATCACGCGGATACCCCTGCGGCGGAGCTCCTGAACGCGCGGTGCCTCAACCGGCACTCCCGGGCTCAGAACCGCCAGATCACACCCTTCGACAGCGGCGGGCAGCCCGCCCATCGCATCGTCATAGAAAAGGGGCTCGGCCCCCGTCTCCCGAAGCAGCGCCGCGGCTCCCTGCCCGCTTTTGCCGGTGCCGTAGACCAGTACTTTTTTACCTGATAATGTCATGATCGTGTCATCTCCTTAAAGGGCCAGAACAGCCAGCAGGGAGAGGAGAACTGTCACTACGGTGAAGTTCGTGACAACGCGGGTCTCTGACCAGCCGCAAAGCTCAAAATGATGGTGGATAGGCGCCATTTTGAAAATGCGCTTACCGTGGGTTGCTTTAAAATACGTGACCTGCATCATGACCGACAGAACTTCGATCAGATAGATCAGGCCGACGATCACGATATAGAGCGGCATATTCATCATATAGGCACAGCCGGCCACAAAGCCGCCCAAGGCTAAAGAGCCGGTATCTCCCATGAACACCCTGGCGGGATGGGCATTGTGAACCAGAAAGCCCATCAGGGCACCGGCCATGGCCGCCGCCAGCGGCTCCACGCCGGCCTCCAGAAGGAGGGAACTGATCACGAAGAAGAAGGCCACGACCACCGTCACCGAAGAAGCCAGGCCGTCCACACCGTCGGTGAAATTCGTGCCGTTGACGGTACCGATCACCGCGACAAAGAGAAGGGGCACCGCCAGGAAGCCGATATCGATCGTACTGCCATGGGTGAAGGGCACACGCAGAGCCAGCGAAATGCCGCTTTGGGACATATACACATAGAAAACAGCCGTGACCGCGATCTGCAGCAGCAGCTTTTGCCATGCGATAAGGCCGTCGGAGCGCTTCTTGACGACTTTGAGATAATCATCCAGAAAGCCTATGAGACCAAAGGCGACCGTCAGAAAAAGCACCGGTCCGATCCGGGGATAGGCGGGAATATAAAACAGGGCTGCCGCTGCCGCCGCAATCAGGATCATGATGCCGCCCATGGTGGGGGTGCCGGCCTTAGCCAGATGGGATTTGACTCCCAGAGCCCTCTCCGTCTGATCCATCTTCAGACGCGTCAGGACGGGGATGATCACCGGGCCCAGAAGCGCACTGATGAGAAACGCGGCCACTGCCGGAATTACCACTTGTGAGATTGCCATAATACCATTCCTTTTCCTTGTTTTCTAAACTGTACTATCATACCACACAAAGACGGTCTTCGGAATACGCGATACCGCGAAAAAAGCCGCCGGCTCATTCATAGCGGGCGGCTTCATCATTGGTAACTCCGTCATCCTCGGGCGTATTGCCGCCTTCGGGATCTTCGTTGCGGTCAGTATCGGGTGCGGTGATGGCCGGGACATTGGTATCGGCCGGCGTATCGTTTTCCGCATTGTCAGGATCGGGCACTGCCTCCTCTCCCTCCGCCCCGTTTCTTTCATCGGCATAGGACGGGTCAAAAAGGGTCGGATCCGGCTCCGTCAGCGCTTCGTCCGGGAAAATGTTGAGATACGGCAGGATCTCCGTCAGCACGTTGTTGGCAATCCACTGCGGAAAACGGCTGTCGGCCTGGTTGGCGATATTCGGCTCATCGATGACCACATAGATCAGAACCTGCGGATCGTCCGCCGGTGCAAAGCCGATATAGGAAACGAGGTATTTGCCGTTGCCGCGGGGCAGCTTCTGGGCTGTTCCTGTCTTGCCGCCCATGGAATAGCCGTTGACCTTGCTGTAGATGGCGGAACCGCCTTCAACAGCGGCCTTCATATAAGAACGGACTTCCTCCGAGACCTCATTGGAAACCGTCTGCTTGAGAAGCACAGGCTCGATGGTCTTGACCGTTTTGCCCTCGGCATTGAGAATGCGGCTCACCAGATGAGGCTGATAATAATAGCCGCCGTTGATGACAGAGGCCACTGCCGCCGCTTCCTGAATCATCGTGCAGGTAAAGCCCTGACCGAAGGAGGAGGTGGCCAGATCGACGCTGCCCATCGTCGCCGGATCAAAGAGAAGACCCGAGGCCTCGCCGGACAGATCGATACCGGTACGGCTGCCGAAATTAAACAGCTGCTGATAGTCACAGAAACTGTCCACACCCATTTTCGCGGCGATCTGCATCATAGCATCGTTGCAGGAATTCCGGATCACATCGCTGTTCGTCTCAAGGCCGTGACCGGTGACCTCGGAACATTTGATATAGGTACCCGAGACATTTTCACCGCCGTCGCAGTCATAGGTCTCACTGCCGGTCAGCGTCCCGCTCTCCAGTGCGGCAGCCATGGTGACCGGCTTGAAAACAGAGCCCGGTTCATAGGCGTCGCTGATGCAGTAATTGCGCCAGATGGCCTGAAGGGCCGCCACCTTATCCTCGTCGGACATATTCGCGAGAGCCTCCTCGGCATAAAAGGGCGTCAGATCCCGGGGATTATTGAGATCGTAGCTGTCGGAGCTCGCCATGCCGAGGATCTCACCATTATTGGGATCCATGACAATAACGCCCACATTCTGAGCGCCTTTGCCGGTGTTGTAAGGCCCGTCTTTGTAGGCTTCGTTGAAATGAGCGATCTCCTTTTCCAATATCTGCTGAATATTGGCATCCAGGGTGGTGACGACAGACTGGCCGTCCCGGGGCTGGATAATGGTCTGGGTCAGATCATCATTATCGTCCCAGTGCCCGAACTTGCGGCCGTCCACGCCGTTCAGCGTGTTGCTGTAGTAGCCTTCGATACCCCAGTCAGCGGAATTATCTCCGTTGGTAAAGCCGATGACATCGCAGGCGAGAGCCCCGTAAGGATAGACACGGACATAGGTCTCCTCAAACCAGACGCCCTGAATGGCATTTTTTTCCTTCTTCTGTTCCGCCGGCAAATCGTCCCAATTGTCCGGTTTCTTATAGGAAGACCAGGCCGCCTTCTGTTCGACGGTGATATTGCGAAGGATGACCTGATACTGTGACGAAGCTGTCTTCTCATCGCTCAGGAGAGCCCTCACACCGACGGTGTCGATGTCGAAGACCGTTTCGAGGGCTTCGACCGTCGGTTCAAGATAAGCCTCACTGGAATTGACAACCTTGCAGTCCAGGATGACATGATAGCGTTTTTCCGAGGTGGCCAGAGTCAGACCGTTGGCATCAAGGATATCGCCCCTCTTGAAGGGCAGCGTGGTGCTGCCGTAGCCGCCCTGGGACTGAGCCAGGACCTGACGGGCGTACTGATCGCCGTTCTCGGCATTAATATACGTAATACGGCCGATGAGGCCTATCAAAACCAGAACAACGCCGCAAAACAGCGCTGCCAGTTTTCGCCTCATTCGGCCGTTCATTTTCCGAATCGGTTGTGTTCTGCGTGAAGCCATGACTTCTAATCTCCGTCGGGGACATCGCGGTACTGTCTGACATAGCCGCTGTCGTCGGTATGATACCTGATGATCTGATCCTCGCCGGCATAGGTCATACCGAGCTCATTGATCGCCGTCTCCCGGATGAGTTCCATATCCACACTGTTGGTGATGGTCTCGTAGAGGGCGTCATTTTCACTGGTCAGCGTCCGAAGCTGGGACTCCAGTCTGGCATTGGATTCCAGCTGAGATGTCACCGTCTCCATGAGACGCAGATAGTAGACACACATACAGACCGTCAGTATCGACATCACCGTCAGGAAAAGGACATAACCGCGGCTCATAGCCAGAGCGCGGCTTCGGTTGCGTCGTGTCCGGGCACTGACGGCTGGTCGGCGCTGAACCTCCGGTTCCTCCTCCGGCAGCACATAGTCAGGCTGCCGGACAGCGGTGCCGTCCAGCGGCAGCACTGTATAAGACGGGTATCTCATGCGGTCTCTTCTGTTTTCTCTTATGACTGCCGTACGTCTTGATGCCATAGTGTTCCTTTAATCATTCATTCATGCTCGAAGACGCGCAGCTTGGCGCTCCGCGAGCGGCTGTTGACTTCGCATTCCTCATCCGAGGGCGCGATGGGCTTCCTGGTAATGACATGTCCCTTCGGCTTTTTGCCGCAGACACATACCGGAAAGCTCGGCGGACAGGTACAGGGATTCTCAAATCGCCGGAAAGCCTCCTTCACGATCCGATCCTCCAGAGAATGGAAGGTGATGATCGCGATCCTCCCGCCCGGTGTCAGACGGTCGGCAAAGCTGTCCAGCGAATCCTCCAGCACCGCCAGTTCACGGTTGAGTTCGATGCGGATGGCCTGGAAGGTCTTCTTGGCCGGATGGCCGCCGGTCTTCTGTGCCTTCAGAGGTACCGCTTCGCGTATAATCTCTGTCAGCTCACCGGTGGTTGTGATCGGCCGTTCTTCTCTCACCGCTGCGATGCGCGCGGCAATACGGCCGGCAAACTTTTCTTCCCCATACAGGCGCAGGATGCGTGTCAGATCCTCCTGACGATAGCTGTTCACGATATCGGCGGCTGTGACAGCTCCCCTTCTGTCCATCCGCATATCGAGAGGGGCATCGTGCATATAAGAAAAGCCCCGGTCAGCCTCATCGAGCTGATAGGAGGAGACTCCCAGATCCAGCAGGATGCCGTCAACCTTGTCAATACCCAGGCGGTCAAGAATGGCCGGCATGTCTTCAAAATTGCCCCGGACCACAGTCAGCTTGTCCCCAAAGGGCGAAAGTCTGGCCGATGCCGCTCTGATGGCGTCCTCGTCCTGATCAATACCGATAAGACGGCCTGTGGTCAGGCGCTTCAGAATCGCCTCGGAATGGCCGCCTCCGCCCAGCGTACCGTCGACATAGATACCGTCCGGGCGAATATTCAGATTGTCGATCGTTTCGTCAAGAAGCACCGACGTGTGTTTGAATTCCATGTTCTCTCCGCTCCCGCTTCTCCCCTGAAGCGGTCAATGGCGTCCCGTCAGATGCGGGCGTTCAGTTCACCGATCTCGGCAGCGATGGTCTCATCATCGCCGAAATCGCTGGCTTCCTTCCAACGCTCGGGATTCCACAATTCAAAGTTCGTCAGGTTGCCGCTGATGACCACATCCTTCGTGAGCCCGGCATGCTCCCTCAGTTCCGGAGAAATGAGGATTCTCCCCTGCTTGTCGAGTTCACACTGTTCGGCGTTGGTCGCAACGAAACGTCTGTACTTTCTGATCTTCGGATCACTGGTGGGCAGTGAGAGCCAGGACTGTATGTATTCTTCCCACGAAGCAAGCGTATAGACGACCAGATTGGCGTCCCAGCCCCGTGTCACGATCACCGGCTGCGCGCCGATATCATCGCGATACTTGGACGGAATGATCAATCTCCCCTTAGCGTCCAGCGCATGTTCGTAGGTATGCAGAAACAACGTCCTAATCTCCCATTTCGTGACATTTTAACCCATTTCCCGCCACTTATGGTAAGTTTACGCCATAAAGATCCAAAAAGCAATAAAAGAACAGCAAAAAGGACGCAAAAAAAGTCTTCGAAGCTGACTTCGAAGACTTTTTCGGATCTTTGTCAAATAAGGGCTTTATGTTTTCGCGGCTTTGCGCCGGCCGATGATCACGGCGATAAGCGCACCGGTCACAGCAGCCGCTGAAACCGCCATGGAAATAGGAATCTGCGTGCCCGGGATCCACAGCTGATCGGTCCGGAGGGATTCGATCCAGAAGCGGCCGAGGCCGTAGCCGATCAGATACCGGCAGAATATTTCACCGTGAAAAGCGGTTTTGTTTCTGAAAAGAAACAGAAGGAGCAAAAGCACCAGATTCCAGAGACCTTCATACAAAAAGGTCGGATGAACCTGGATAAAGTCGACACCGTTAATCGTCACGATATGATCGAGCATCGTCTGTGTGATCTCGCTGCTTCTGACAGCCGACACCGGCAGCTGCATGGCCAGCAGGCCGTCTGTGTAGCCGCCGAAGGCTTCCCTGTTAAAGAAGTTGCCCCACCGGCCGATGATCTGGCCGGCGCAGACGCCCATGACGACGGTATCCAGAATGACCGGTACCGGCATCTTTTTCCTTCGGCTGAAGAATAGGACCACGATAATGCCGGCAATCAGGCCGCCGTAGATGGCGATGCCGCCGCCCCGGAAATTGAGGATCTGATTCAGATGTTCCCGATAATAGGACCAGGTGCAGGCCACATAATACAGCCGGGCCCCCAGGAAGCCGAAAAGGATAAAGCAGATAAAAAGATCAAAATAATGATCACTGTTCTGCTTCGTCTCCTTCGCTCTGAGATTCGTCACCAGGAGGCCGCAAAGAAGGGCCATGGCCATCGTCACGCCGTAAACAGCGATAGAAAAACCGCCGATGCTGAAGCTCTTGATCACATGTTCAAAGTATATTCCCAGATGAGGGAAATAAATCTGATAATCCATACCGGCCTCTTATTACACAACAGCGATCAGACATTGAAACGGAACAGAATGACGTAGCCGTCACGCACGACATATTCCTTGCCTTCAATGCGGATAAGGCCCTTGTCACGGGCAGCCGCATAAGAACCGCTTGCCAGAAGTTCCTGATAGTTGATGACCTCGGCCTTGATAAAGCCGCGCTCGAAATCCGAGTGGATCTTGCCGGCAGCCTGAGGGGCCTTGCAGCCGATCGGAATCGTCCAGGCCCGGGTCTCATCCTCTCCCGTCGTCAGATAGGACTGCAGGCCGAGAAGCTTATAGCTGGCAGCGATCAGTTTTTCCAGTCCCGTCTTCTCGATGCCCAGATCCTCAAGAAATTCCTGCTTTTCATCATCGGACAGTTCGGCGATCTCCTGCTCGATCTGGGCTGAAATCACGAATACCTCACTGCCCTGATCCGCCGCGATCTTGCGGACCGCTGCCACATAGGGGTTCGACTCACCGTCATCGGCCAGATCCTCATCGGCGACATTGGCCGCGAAGATAACCGGCTTATCGGTCAGAAGGTCAAGACTCTGACGGAAGGCTTCCTTTTCTTCGTCGTCATAGGGCGGCATCGTGATCGCCATGCGGCCCTCTTCCAGACCGGTTTTGATCTCTTCGAGAATCTTCAGCTGGCCGGCAGCCGCCTTGTCAGCACCCGATTTAGCGGAGCGGGAGGTCTTGGCGATGCGTCTTTCCAGCACTTCGATATCGGCAAAGATCAGTTCCAGATTGATGGTGTCAATATCACGGCCCGGATCAACGGAGCCTTCCACATGGATCACGTTCGGATCCTCAAAACAGCGAACAACATGGACGATGGCGTCGCACTCACGGATGTTGGCCAGGAACTGATTGCCCAGACCCTCGCCCTTGGAGGCACCCTTCACCAGTCCGGCGATATCGACAAAGTCCACCGTCGCCGGCGTCACTTTCTTCGAATGGCTGAAATCACCCAGCAGTTTCAATCGCTCATCCGGGACAGCCACCACACCGATATTGGGGTCGATGGTGCAGAACGGAAAGTTGGCCGCCTGAGCCCCGGCCTTTGTTAAAGAATTAAAAAGTGTACTCTTGCCGACATTCGGCAGACCAACGATACCTAATTTCATATATCTCAGCATCTCCTTAAAAGCTGTTTTTATCATGGCTTTGCGATACAGCGTTTTCCACCAGTTTCAGCCACATTATCGCATGGTATTGTATTATAACAGAAAACCGGGTTGATTCAAAGAGCCATAAAGATGGAATCCTGTTTTGTAGATTGAACTTTCTCGATTATTCCCACTCGACAAGACTTAACTGATTCCGTTTAGGAAACATTGTTCATCCTGTTCATAGTCCCTTTGATTATTTGATAGATTCATATTATCCAGCCTATCACCCCTTCTGTTATCATTTTGTTATCAGCGTTGATAACAAAGGCGGGGAGTTGCAATGGATAATAGCGCTGTTATTTTACCAGAACAATGGCCAATTTCAAAAAGTCTTGAGACAGTGGCGTGAAAAAAGGCCGTTAAGATTGTCCTCTTCCTTTTTTATTCCCCTATCTCATAGGGCTGTATTTTTTTCATAAGCATAGTGCTTGTAATATTGCTTCTGTTTTCAAATCTCATGCAGAAGTCCATGGGATTCACGTTAGCCAATACGCTGTTTTCAAATATCTCTCTTAAAAACTTGATAGAGTAAACATATTCGTCATTTACATCTCCAGCTTTGTTTCTCCTCTGTGTATAACCAGACATCACAATACTATGAATTGCAGGACTCGCATTAAAAATATTTGCAGAGATAAAGATTGCAAGTCCAAGTACAAGATTTACATATTCCTGCTTTAATGTGGCCTGCGTTTTCTTTTTCTCTTTAAGGTTTCCACTCGCAAGACGAACTACCTCGTTTTCGGGAACATCCTCAATCTCAGGCAAATCCACATCAAGATACATAATGTGGTCATTTCGATCCCAATCATAGTCTACATTAATTTCAACCGGGAGCTCACAGGATGAAATCCATGATTCGACCGCTTCACTTACCTCATCATCACCACCATTAATAAGATTGCTCATATATGTCCTGTTTGCGTTAAACTCAGCAGCATAGCGTTCATTCTCTGATGCTTCGTTTTCAGTCTCCTGTTCTTCAAAAGCATGTTTGTCCTGAGACCAGGCGGAGATAGCAGCATTCAGCCGACTCTGTATATTTGAATCTACATATTCCTTGCGCAATTTTCCGATCTTAAAGATACTACCCTGTACTGTAGCTTTGGCTTCTTGCATCAACTGTTCACGCACTGTTGCTTCAGTAGGACATGGTGCTTCATACTGTCTCCTTTGGTATACCGGAGGTCTAAGGCTGTTCAGTATCTGAAGATACTGCTCCTGGCTGTCTACCTGAGGAGAAAGCTTGTAGATTTCAATAAACCTATCATTTTCTTTCTTGGCTTCATTGTAGGCCTGCTCAAGCATATTCTGACGCTGACCTTCAAGATTTCTGACCATATTTTTATAAGTATCTGTGGTCTTTATTTTCCTTACCACTGACTGATCTGTAATGACATTACCTCTGCCATCCAGTATCTCAACTCTCCCATCCGGGCTCATCTTCAGCTGAACTGAATTCGGAACTGCCACAGCATTGCTTCTTGATCCGGAATGAGACGCCGAGCTTCTGTTCGATGATGAGTGTGATTTGTGGGAGCCGCCGACTTTGGTGCTATAGGACAAACCCGTTCCCGGGATTCCGACAGTAGCCCTTGTTCCTCGCCCTCCAAAATTCATAGAGTGTCCTCTTCCTCCAAGAGACAGACTTGTTCCAGACTTGGAAAAATTCACTTTAACACCCTTGCAGATTTTTACAGATTTTCTGAATCTCATTCCCATAAGCGTATCACCTCGTGTAATGTCCTATATGATTTTATAAACCATACTTCAGCATAAACTCATAGCTGCTATCTCCATGCCCAAGTACAAGCAATCCCAACTTTCCATAGTAATAACCGTTAGCCTCTTTATGCTCGTCTATATAATCAACTGCCTCCTGTATGTCAGCTTCAGTAGCTGTAGAGTCCAGTAATGAAGAAGCGTACCTGATCATGTTTTCGCACTGTTCAAGGGTTGCACCGTCCATATAGATTCTTTGGATTTCTCCACTGCTGGAAAGAATGATATCAACAGTTGAATCTCCATATTTATAAGATTTTCCTGTGGAATCCTTCCACGCATTAAGTCTGAACTCGGTACGGTAATGACCGCCCTCTTTATCAGAAGGAATGAAGTTCTCTACATACTCCAAACTGATATCCTCTGATTTATTAATTTCAGCAATAAAACTATCTATCGCACTCTCAGAGCTACCAGCAGTGCTGTCATTCGCAGCAGAGTTATATGCAGGCTGCTCGATAGTTGTAGTCTCAGTATTCGCATTGGAAGAATCCTTGTTGTCTCCGGATCCTCCACCGACAAGACCTATAATCAGATAAACTATCCAAGCTGCTACAATTATGCCAATCTTCACAGGCTTACTGAGTTTCTGATTTCTCAGCATTAAAATGGTAAGCGGAACCGGAAAAATGAATATCCATCCCAGCACCCATAGCCATGTCTTTCTTTTTTTCGGAGGCTTCCCGAAATTCATGTTGAATGTCTGCTGTTGTACCCTGGTTGCCTCGGCTTGGGCACGCTGACGCCCCTTTTCAAACTGATAGCCCGTTTCTTCTGCATTATCATATTGAACATGTTTAACTTCATCATCAACATACAAGCCGTTTCCACAGTAGCTGCACGTCAGTTTTTTCTGATCTGCATCTACCTGTAAGGATGCGCCGCAATTTGGACAAACCATACTGACAATTTTCATATCTCTACCTCCTGGTATGCCTCTTTTTCTTTCTTTATAAGTTCCCGAACTTTTTTCTTCCTTTCAAACAGTTCATCTCTATGACTGTTGTTTTTGGGGATGTTCAGCAGCCCTGCGTTAATAACAGATAATTCCTCTTCATACATCCCGTACTTACGCAGCAGTTTCGCCGCTTCTCTGTATAATGCAGGAGCATCAAATCGTTTACCTATAGCTATGTAGAATTCTACAAGGGCCTCTTTATCTCTCCCTGTGGACTTAAGATCCAATCCCTGGGATTCTTCCTCAAATCCGTCTCCACCCGTCTTGATTCCTCTCGCAATTTCGGATTTCATGGACTCAAGATAATTTCGAACCTCATCCCTTTGGGCAATATAGTTTTCTTTCCCCGAACCATTTTTTGCTTTTTCCACGGGCGCAGCATTTGCCATGTCTACGCCAAAACGATTTTTTTCAATATCTCCTACTACTCTACGCCAGTTTGTCGCATTTCCGTCCGGGAACAGTTTGTTGATATCCCATACAGTAAATGTTTCCCCGAACCTATTAACCTCGGTAGTAAGATGATTGTGTCTGTGCATATAGGGAACGTAACCGTTATCCTCCAGCTCGGCTTTACCTATATCTGTTAATTCGTATTTTGGTTCATAACCAGGAATAACAAGCCTCTCATCTGGAATCTCCATTGCAATTCTGCTTACCAGATCAGCCTTCTTTCCCGCTGTGGAAAGTCCCTCGTTAACAAGAAGTTGTTTTAATTCATCAACTTTTAATGTGCCCAGATTCTTTGCTTTTGACGCCCATTGGAGAAATCCTCTGTCCTGAAGCGATTCTAACGCATGACCCACATCGCGGATTCCATATTTAAACCACCATAATCCCGGATAACCACCTTTAGGTTTTGGATATTTTCCCTGAGAACAATACTCAAGAAGCATTATTTCAGCTACATACAAACCTCGTGCTGAAGGAAAAGATGTTTTTTTCCGTTCTTCAAATGTTATCACCCGAGTTGCCATTTCTGTCCCTGGGTATGAGTAGAAGGTATAATAATCATCCGGCTGATAATAAGGGCGCTCATCCGGAGATATTGAACTCGAATCTGCAAAAGAATCTTTCGAATTCGAAACTGCATGTGATGTGCCATTAGACACGCCGATAGTCTTCTTCGTTTTGAATATATCAAACAGTCCCATGCCTTTTCTCCTATTTCTCTTTCTTAACATAAGTGATCTGGATATCGTAACCCAACTTTTCAAGCATCTCTACAAACACCTTGTTCACGATGCCGTCCTTTTTATTTATGAGCCTGCTGATGTATGGAGCGGAAGTTCCTACCATCTCTGCAAGCTGCGCCTGGGTGACACGCCCTTCCAAGCATTTGACCTTAACGTCTATATCAAAATCGTTCTTTACCATAACGCGCCTCGCTTTCAATGAAACCTAATTGCACTTATGAGATAATTCATTATACCACAAGTTTAAAATCTTTTTAAGACTTATGGCAGGAAAGACACATGGACAGTTCCGAACTTTTATGATAGAAAAAACAAGGGTGCAACCGACTACCTTGTAGGTTTGAAACTTGCAAGACATTTCTTTAAGCATACAGGAAATAGCGGCGGGGATTGCCCCCCCCGCCGCCGATACCTTATGCGTAGATCAGATCGTTGTTGACCGCCTCCATAGCCCGATCCCGGATATTGTTCATCCTATGCACCCAGAGCATTTGATTCTGGGCCTTGAGTTATTCTGTGACGTTCTCTCGAGCTGCCATTTGCTTTACCAGCTCAAGAAACATGTTTTCCGCCTGCTCGTTT